>JBBSEC010000029.1:0-42537 GCA_038240075.1 Acidimicrobiia bacterium | reverse complement strand
CTGAGGCCGGCCCCGGCGGCCGCGGCGACCGAGCACGCGCGCGCGGTCGGCCACCGCGCGAAGGATGAACGCGGTGGCCAGCGCGAACCGTTCGGCCCGCACCTCGTCGCTGACCTCGGCCATCCGCGTCGCGAGGAGCTCGTAGACCGCGTACCCGCCGGTGCGCGCCAGCATCTCCGACACGTTGGGATCGAGGCTCGCGGGATCCTCCTCGATGAGCTCGGCGAGGATCACCAAGAAGCAGCGTCCTCGCCAGTCGGTTTCCGCCAGCTCCGTCGCGGGGCGGACGATCGCCGCCACCACCGACGTGACGTCGTCGTCGGGCGACGCGAGCGCGATCTCGAGCAGCTCGCCCTCGCGTTGCGCGAGGAAGTCGACGTGACGCTCGAGCACCGCGCAGATGACGCCGTTGCGAGACCCGAAGTGATAGTGCAACGCGCCGCGGTTCCGCTGGCCGGCCCGCCGTGTGATCTCGATCAGCGACGCCGTGAACACACCGTCGGCGGCGAACGCGCGCGCGGCCTCGTCGACCAGTTTCTCTCGCGTTCTCGAACCGTCCGCGGGCATCGCGGCGATCCTACGGTGAGGCCGGGCCTGCGCTCACGACGAGTGGGGAGGCGGCGCACCGATCGCGGCGGCGGCTCGGGCGCCGCTGCGCACGCCGCTCTCCATGTAGCCCGCGAGGGCCTCGAGGTGCTCGCCGGCGAAACGGATGCGCCGGGTCCCCGCGCGCAACGGCTCCCAGAACGCCGCGAGCTGGTTCGGCCTGTAGACGGCGTAGCCGCCGCCCGTGAACGGTTCGTCGGGCCACGCCACGGTCGCGGCGGGGCCGGCCTGCTGACGAGGACTGTCGGGGAACACGACCGCGAGCTCGTCGCGGACGCGGGCGATCCGAGGCCCGTCGGCGAGCGCCGCGAATTCGCGCGCGCTGGTTGCGGTGATGAACGCCGTCATCAGCCCCGGAGTCGCGTTGTAGGAGTCGGCGGCATCCCACGAGATGCGGTACGGAAGATCGCTCATGCTGAACCCCGACTGGCCGTTCGCGCGCCAGAACGGCGAGTGGTACTGATTGACGACCTTCGTCGCCGCGCCCAGGTCGAGGCCCGCGATCGCCGAGGCGATCGGCGCCGGCAACGCGGGTTCGAAGCCGACCGCGCGCAACGGAGGCGGCGGCACGGCCAGCACGACGTGCGCGCCGAAGTGCTGATGACCGGCAGCGGTGACCGTCACCAGGTTCCCCTCGACGCGCACGGCGCGGACGGGCGCATCGAGAATCACGGCGGAGCCGAGCGCGGCGGCCATGGCCCGGGGCAGTGACGCGTTTCCGCCCGCGATGCGCATCGTCTCCGATTGGCTGTCGAGCATTCCGGCGGCGACCGCGGTCTGCTGTGCGACGAACAGCATCGAGATGTCGGAGAGCTCCGAGTTGTAGACCGAGACGTTGGCCTGCTCCGCGACGAACCGGGCCTCGGGAACGAGGTGCAACGAGTCGAGCCAGGTCGCGAAGCTCATGCCGTCGAGCTCCGGGGCACCGTCGGCGGCCTCCGGGTGCTCCGGATCGACGCGGTGCTTGTCGGTGAGTCGCGCGAGCTCGTCGTCGACGCGGAGGTAGTCGCCGAGCACGGTGCCGCCGCGGAGCGCCGTGAGCGCGCCAAACGTGTAGGTCTGCCCGCGATACCGGAAGACCCCCATTGCCGCGCGCGACGTCGTGTTGCCCGGGCGCCGCTCGGTCGTCAGACCGAAACGGCGGACCATGCTCTGGATCGACGTGTGGGTGTCGTCGATCGACTCGCCGCCCATCTCGGCGCGCAGGCCGCGGTCGAAGGCGACGCCGTCTTCGCCTCCGTAGAGCGTGTGCACGCGGCCGCCGACCCGCGGTCGCGCTTCGAGCACGACGACGTCCCAACCCGCGGCACGGAGATCGAGCGCCGCCGTGAGCCCGGCCAGACCTGCGCCGACGACGATGACCCGCTTCGCGGCACCGGCGTCGGGCCGTTCGACCGCGTGGACGACCGCCTTGCGCGTGTGTGATGTGCACGCGGCGGTGACCGCGACCGTCGCGCCGGTGAGGAACCTCCGGCGCGTGATCTTCGTCCCCTCCGCGGCCATGACGCGACATCGTCGCACACGGTCGGAACGGCGGGATGCTCCGCCGGTTACGCGGGGGTGCTCACGACGTCGCGACGAGACTGGGTAGGAGCACCCCACGGTCGTTGGCGCGCCCTTCGGTCAGCTCGACGAGGTTGTCGGCCGTCATCGGCTTCGCGAAGTAGAAGCCCTGACACGAGTCGCATCCGAGCGAGCCGAGCCGGTCGTGTTGGCGTGCGGTCTCCACGCCCTCGGCGACGACCGTCATCCCGAGCATGTGGGCGAGCTCGACGACGGACGCGATGATGGCGTGGCTGGCGGGGTCGTCGCCGAGGTCGGCGACGAACGTCTGGTCGATCTTGAGGATGTCGATCGGGAACTGGCGCAGGTAGGTGAGTGACGAGTAGCCGGTCCCGAAGTCGTCGAGAGCCAACTTCACGCCGATGCGCTTGAGCTCGTTGAGCACGACGAGCGCGCGTTCGCTGTCCTGGACGAAGACGCTTTCGGTGACTTCGAGGGTGACGACCCCGGGATCGGTGTTCGTCTTCGCGAGCACGGCCGCGACCGTGGTCGCGTAGTCGGGCGACATGAGCTGGTGGACGGAGACGTTCACGGAGATGCTGAGGTCGTCGCTCGCGTGCTCCCGCTTCCAGCGGTGTCGATCGGAACAGGCGTTGTCGAGCACCCACCGTCCGATCTCGGTGATCAGCCCGCCCCGCTCGGCGAGGGGCACGAGCACCGTCGGCGACACCGCGCCGCGCGACGGATGCGCCCACCGCAGGAGCGCCTCGACGCCGATGATGCGCCCGGTGCCGGTCTCGACGATGGGTTGGTACTCGGTTCGGAGCTCGCCCCGTTTCGATGCGCCCCGCAGATCGCGTTCGAGGGTCGCGCGCTCGTCGGCCCGATGCTGCTCGCGCAGGTCGACGATCTGGTGGCGGGCACCGCCTTTGCGCTTCGCCTGGTACATCGCGGTGTCGGCATCCTGCAGCAGCTGCTCCGACAACTGATCGGTCGGCCCCGAGAACGCGATGCCGACGCTGGCCGTCATCAGCACCTCGCCGACCGACAGCTCGAACGGGGCGGCGACGGCGGCACCGATGCGCGACGCGATGCTGTCGGCGTGCGATCGTCCGTTGATGTCTTCGCAGAGCACGACGAACTCGTCGCCCGACGTGCGCGCGAGCGTGTCGCCCGGTCGCACGACGGCGCGCAGCCGGTCGGCGACGGCGACGAGGAGCTCGTCGCCGACGCTGTGCCCGTAGAGGTCGTTCACCTTCTTGAAGCGGTCGAGGTCGGCGAACAGGATCGCGGCGACCGCGCCGGAGCGGCGGCCGTGCAGCACGGTGTGCTCGAGTCGCTCCAGCAGGAGCACGCGGTTCGGCAGTCCGGTCAACGGGTCGTGGAGCGCGGTCTCGCGCGACTTCTCGGACGACTCGCGCAGGTCGATGCGCGACTGCGCGTTGATCAGGTACGCGGCCGCGATGTCGGCCAGCGTCTGCGCGGCGTCCATTGCCTCGGCGTCGAGTGGTCCCGGAGTCGCGCGGTAGAGGTCGAGCGCGCCCAACTGCTCGTTCCCGTTGCGCAGCGGAAACGTGAACATCGCGGCCAGACCGATGCCGAGCGCACTGGTCGAGAACTTCGGGAAGCAGCCGTCATCGCTCAGGTCGGGCACCGCGACCGACTCGCCGGTCTCGTACGCCGCGATACCCGGACCTTCGTCGAGCTCGCCTTGCAGCTGCTCGTACCGCATGGCCAACGGGTCAGAAGCGGCGACGTAGCGTGACCCCACTCCCGGTGACATGAGCACCACGCCCGCGCCCGTGATCGGCAGGACGTCGACGATGCGTTCGACGAGATGGTCGAGGATGCCCTGGATGGGGAAGTCCGTGACGAGCGTGCGGGCGAACTCCTGCAATACGTCGGAAAGCTGGTGCTCGCTCGGCATGGTGCTCCGTCTACTCGTAGCGAGGACCGGGTCCGGGTCCGGGGATGCGACCGCGTGATCCCCAGCGGATCATCGAGCGAGCACTACGTAGCAACATAGGAAACGGCCGTGACCGCAGCGCGACGGACGCGTGACGGCCGTACCGGCGCGCGCAGGCCGCGCGCGCGTCTGCGGGCCGCCACCGGCCTGCGCGAGCGGTCGGTTCGAGGAGCGCGAGCAACCGGCGACCGCGTGGTCGAGACCGCTCTTACCCCGAAATTGGAACCGGACGGCACCGCGTTCGACGCGGGCGTGGCACCGGCGCAGCGTGGTGAGGATCGGAGGCGACGCGGCGGCGGACACGGGGGAGCGCGCGACCGAACTCGGCGAGGTGCTCGAACTTCGCGTTCTCGGAGTGCTCCTGGAACCTCGGGTGGTACCGGTACTGCTTGCGACCACGTGCGTCGCGTCCGGTGGCCTGGAGGTGTCCGTCGGCGTGCGGGCACAACCAGACGTCGGTCCACGCGGGTGGTACTGCGAGCGCGCGCAGGCGCGCCAGTGTCGGCGCGTCGCGGACGACACGGCCGCCGGCGTCGCGGTAGCTGAATCCCGTTCCGGCGCGCACGCGCGTGAGCCCGGGCTCGCGATCGTCACTCCACGAGAGCCGGCAGGCGCTCAGGTCGGCCAGTGTGGTCGTGCTCATCGTGCGTCTGTACCCACGGCCACGACCGCGTCAATCGCCCCAATTTGCCGGGGTGTGTGCACTCCCGTGCGGCCTCACTCCATAATGTGCGGCGCGAGGCAGCCGAGTGAGGCCGATCGCCCGGAAGTCCCACCGCAACCTCGAGGATCGCTCCGTGTCGACATCGCCTGAAGCGGCCCCGAGCCGGGTCCGGCCGATCCATCTCGGCACCCTCGTCGTGCTCCTCGTGGGGTTGGTGGTCACCGCGGCGCTGGCGTTGGGCGCCCAGGCCGTCCACCACACGAACGAGGACCGGCTCCTGAAGCAGCGGGTGCGGGAGGCGGGTGCGGTCGCGGGTGCGGCCGTACCGAACCTGGCGACTCCACTCGCCTCGGCGGCCACGGTGGCCGAGGTCACCAACGGCAACGCCGAGTCGTTCCGTCAGCTGATGACGCCGAGCGTGACGGGGCAGCGGTTCATCTCGGCGTCGCTCTGGTCGGTCGACTCGGGACCGCCGACACTCGTCACGTCGGTCGGGGTTCAGTCCGAGCTCGCGAAGGCTACGCCCGCGCGGATTCAGCAGGTGCTGCGACCCGCGATCGGCAAGGGCACGATCGTCATCGACAACCTGCTGACGGCGCCGGAGCGCCGCCTCGGTTACGCCTATTCGGCTGCGGTATCAAGTGCCCACTTCGTCGTGTACGCCGAGTCGCCGTTCCCGAAGAACCGCCGCGCCACGGTCGACAAGAACTCTGCGTTCGCCGACCTCGACTACGCGTTGTACCTCGGAAACCAGCCGTCGCCGCCCGAGCTCGTGGCGTCGAGCACGGGTGGCTCGGTCCCCGGTGGGAGGCGGGCCTCCGTCGCGGTGCCGTTCGGTAACTCTCAACTGCTGTTGGTGATGACGCCGCGGAAGGAGCTCGGCGGCGATCTCCTGGCCCGGCTCCCGTGGGGTCTCGGGTCCGGCGGACTGGTGCTCACGCTGGCCGGTGCGTTCCTGGTCGAACGCCTCGTCCGCCGGCGGGTGCACGCGGAGTCGCTTGCGAGCGAGAACGACGAGCTCTACCGCGAACAGCGGTCGGTCGCGCGGGCCCTGCAGCACAGCCTGCTGCCCGACGTGCTGCCGCAGATCGCCGGGCTCGAGCTCGCGACGCGGTATGTCGCGGGGGCCGAGGGCGTCGACATCGGCGGCGACTGGTACGACGTCATGCACGTCGTCGGCGACCACTTCGTGTTCGTCGTCGGCGACGTCTCCGGCCGCGGGTTACGGGCCGCCACCGCGATGGCCGAGCTGCGCTATGCCGTGCGCGCGTACGCGGCTCAGGGAGATGCTCCGGAGGTCATCCTCACGAAGGTCTCGCGCCTCATCGATGTCGGGCGGGACGGCCATTTCGCGACGGCCATCTGCGGCGCGATCGATGTCGCCGCGCATCGCGTCATCCTCGCCAACGCGGGGCATCCGGACCCGCTCGTCATTGCCGCCGACGGGGCTCGATTCGTCACGACCGACATCGGCGCGCCGCTCGGTGTCGTCGACAATGCACCGTATAGTTCGAGGTCCATGGTGATCCCCGAGCAGGGCACGCTGCTGGCCTATACCGACGGCCTCGTCGAGCGCCGGGGTGAGAATCTCGATGTCGGACGCGAACGACTCCGGCGGGCCGCGCTCGACACCCGCGGCTCCGTCGACGACATGCTCACGAGGATTCTCGATCAGGCCATTCCGACCGGATCGGCAGACGACACCGCGATTCTGGGGTTCCGATGGCAGACCTAGAAGACGACGTCTCGCAGGCCACCGTCGAGCGGTCAGCCGACGGTTCGGGCCCACTGGTGGTGAGCCTCAGCGGTGAGGTCGACATGTCGAATGTGCACAGCGTCGAGGCCGAGCTCCGCGCGGTGCTCGGTGAACCTCACGACCTTGTCGTCATGGATCTCTCGGCGTTGTCGTTCATCGACAGCTCGGGAATCGCGGCGCTGCTTCGGATCGCGGAGCGGGTCGATCGGGTCGAGGTCCGGAATCCGTCGACCACGGTGCAGAGGATCATCGAGGCCACCGGCCTGACCGGCGTGCTCCGCCTCGAGTCATGAAGTCGGAACGCGCGTTCCCGAGTGCCGTGCAGTCGATCGTCCGAGCTCGGCGGTTCGCGGCCGAGACGCTCGACGGCATCGACCGCGAGCTCGCCGACTCCATCACGGTGATGGTGTCGGAGTTGGTCACGAACTCGGTGCGTCACGCGGCGAGCGAGTTCGTCCTCTCGCTCGAGCGTGATGACGCGCGCATTCGCGTGGCGGTGAGCGACGAAGGTGAACAGCGACCGAGCCTGCGCGATCCGGGACCGACCGAGCAGTCCGGACGCGGTCTGCAGATCGTCGACGCGCTCTCCGACGATTGGGGCGTGACGGAGACCGCCGGACACAGCGGGAAGACCGTCTGGTTCGTTGTGGCGCTCCGTTCGACGGACCGTGCCGTCGAAGGCGGCGAGGCGGCCGAGCCACGCGCTTCGGCGACACGCCCCGACATCGCGAGTGGCGATTCGCCGCGAAACGCCCGACCCACGCGGTCGAAAGGCGAGTCGCGGCGACGCCAGGAGAGCCGGACTCATCGCCGCGCCCTGAGTCGCGTCTGAGCCGAACGCGATCCACGGGGTTCCGGAGCGCCGCAGTCGGGTAGGAGTACCTCCGACTGATTGGTGCTCCAAATGACTGCAATCCTCGATCTTCGTATCCCGGCGAGAGCCACTGAGTTGTGTCCCCTGCGGCGCGAAGTGGCGACGGCGCTGCACGACCGCTCGGTCGCCGACAGTGACGCCGATGCGTTCGTCTCGGTCGTGAACGAGCTGGTGACGGCGGCGATCGGCACGACGCCCGGTCCGCTCGAAGTCCGCGTGCAGCTCGACGACGGTAAGGCCCGCGCCAGTGTCGCCGACATCAGCTCTGCCGAGCGATTGCGCCTCGTGCCCGACGCCGATCACGACATCGGCTTCGCACTGCTCGACCACCTCGCGGGCTCCTGGGGGATGTCGTACGAAACCGGCCACGCGCTCTTGTGGGCGGAGTCACCCGTCGTCCGCACCGGCCCGGGAACAGTGTCGTTCCGCGACGGTGACCGCCATGCGTCCACCCCCTTGAGCCCGAATGCCCGCGGTGGCGCCGCGATGTGGAGAATCCGCTAGCACGGACCATTTCGCGAACCGGCGGCGGGGAGCGGGAAAGATTCGCGTGATGGTTCCCGAGTCCGATGCGGCGGTGATCCGGGCGTCACTCGACGCGCCGGGCCGCTTTGGTGAGCTCTTCGACCGGCACGCGACGGTCGTGTTCCGCTTTCTCGTCCGCCGGGTCGGTGTCGACGCGGCGGAGTCGCTGCTCGGGGAGGTCTTCCGCGTTGGCTTCGAGAAACGCGGCGCGTACGACTGCGACCGACCGAACGCGAGGCCGTGGCTCTACGGGATCGCGACCAACCTGATCGCGCATCATCGGCGCAGTGAGGCGCGTCGCCTGCGCGCGACCGCGCGCGTGTTGTCGCGCCAACGGGCGGCCGAGGATCCGGCGGACGCCATCGCGAGCAGGCTCGATGCCGTTGACCTGTTGCCGCGGGTCGCGGAGGCGCTCGCGCTCCTGCCCGACGGCGAACGTGACGCGTTGCTCCTGTATGCATGGGAGGAGCTTGGATACGAGGAGATCGCGAGCGCGCTCGAGGTGCCGATCGGTACGGTGCGCTCGCGCATCAATCGCGCACGCCAGAGTTTGCGTGAACTGCAGACGTCGATCGGGAGACAACGGTGAGCGACGACTTCGACCGACTCAGGGAGCTGCGGCCCGACCGGGTCCGCCCCGACGATCCGGTCGAGCCGACGGTCTTCGCCCGAGAGAAGGAGCGACTGATGTCAACCATCGACGCGAGCCACGACGACACGACGTCCGTCCTGAAGACGCCCGACATCTACCCGCGTCTCGCGTATGAGGACGAGCGGGCCGCGCTCGAGTACCTCACGCGCGTGTTCCAGCTCACCGAGATTCGCGAGGCGCGCATGGAGACCGACGAGTCGATGCTTGCGTGGCTGCGGGTCGGCGACGGTGTGGTGATGATCGGCCACGCCAATGCCGACATCCATCGGATCCACAGCCCGCACACGATCGGCAACACGACCGTGCAGATGATGGTCTACGTGCGGGACATCGACGCGCACTACGCGCACGCCGTCGCCGAGGGTGCCGACGTGACGATGGAGATCCAGGACGCGTTCTACGGCGAACGGCGCTACGAGGCGACCGACCTCGAGGGGCACCGTTGGCACTTCGGCGAGCGCCACGCCGACATCAAGGCTCGAGGCGGCGTCGTCCCCGACTGACGGGATCGGCGGCGCTCACGCGGCGCAGGGGTTGGACGTTGCCGTCAGCTCGCGGGTCAGCGGGATGAGGCCGGGGTCGCCGGCGTGCGCGAGGTGACCCAGACCGTCGCTTCCGGGAATCGACGTTTGCGCCGCGGTCAGGTTGAACAGGTCTTCCCACGTGCGGAGCAGCGCGAAGTGGTTGTAGGCGCAGCTGGTCACGTGCGGGTGGATCGTCGGACCGAGGATTACCGCGCCGACTTGGCCGCCGCCACTCGAGAAATAGGCTTCGCCGCAGCAGCTCTTGGGCGTCGTGCCCTCGTCGAACGTGATGAGGATGAGCCCGCCCTGTTGGTAGGCCTGTGACGCCTGGATCATTGGGACGACCTTGGCGAGGAACGCGTTCGCGCTCTTCAGTCCACCAGCTCCGGGGTTCGCGCCCTCGGCACCCGGGCCTTTGCACGGTGAATCATGTCCGTCGTCACACAGGTTGGGCGTGATGAACGAGTAGTTCGCGACCGTGTTCGCGGTGAGATCGGTTGCGAGGCTTGTGAACGGCTCGACATTCGCGGCGCACGGGCTCGACGCGGCGGAAGCGGGTACATCGATCAGCGAGTGGAAGTAGACGAACGGGTTGTGGCGCGCGGCGTATTGGTCTGTCGCGGTCGCCTTTTGGGTGTCGTCGGCAGCGCCCACAGTCGGGTTCACGGCGACACCGGCGACGGCGGGCTGCCCGCACGGTGACGTCTCGCGGGTGGTGGTGTTGCCCATGTCCTGCATGTAGCCCTTCCACGTTTTCCCCGCGGCGGCGAGCTGCTCGGGAAGGGTCTTGATTCCGGCCGGGTAGACGCAGCCGGTGTCGTGGGGCTTCACGGGGGTGTAGTAGCCCCGCGAATTGATCGTGCCGGACCCGTTCTTGTAAATCGGGCAGTCGATGCTCGTCGAGAAGTACTGCGCCTGTCCTGACACCATCGCGAGGTAGTTGTCGAGGCTCGCGTGACCCGTGGCGAAGTAGCGCGGAACGAAGACGCCCTGGTTCGCGAGTCGGTCGAGCTCGGTTCCTCTGCGCGGGAACGAGCTCGCCTCCTCCTCGTTCTCCAACACGATCTGAAACACGTGGTGCGCGCTGCTCACAGTGGGGCTCGAGGCCGACGACGCTCCCGTCGAAGCGCCGACTCCCACCGCCGGCACCGAGAGTGCGGCGGCGACCGCCGCCACGGCCACGACGATCAACGATGACTTGCGCCACACGCGTGTTTCCATGGTTCCGTCCTGCCCCCGGTTCGAACGTGCCACGAGCTTGTCCGGACCATCATGGCCCACGTGGCCACTCGCCGTCACGCGACCGTCACATCGCGGTCACGGGCCCGGGGTTAGCACATCACCACTCCGGCGCCGGAGGTTGGCACGGTTCCGATGAGAAAGGTCGCGCATGCAGACGTTGTCGCCGTCGAAGTCGGTCTTGGTCGTGGACGACGATGAGCAGGTTCGGCGCACGCTGAGCCGGATCCTGGAGGAGCGCAACTATCAGTGTCGCGTCGCGTCGAGCGCGGTCGAGGCCCGGGAGGCGCTCGGCTTCGTGGCGTTCGACGCGGTGCTCACCGACGTCATGATGCCGGGCGAGACCGGCATTGGCTTGTTGCGATCACTGCGCGCGACGAACCCCGAGCTCCCGATCGTCATGGTGTCGAGCGTGCGGGATCCCGACGTCGCGAACGTCGCGCTCGAGCTCGGGGCCTACGGCTATGTCACGAAGCCGTTCGACGCGAACCAGGTCGTGATCGCCGTCGACAACGCGATCCTGCGGGCGAGCCTCGAGACCGAGAACCGCATCTTCAAAGAACAGCTCGAATGGATGGTGCTCGAACGGACGATCGAGCTCGCGGATGCGCTCGACGACCTCGCCGCGAGCGACAAGCTGCTCCGCGTCGCGAGCGAAGCGACGATCGACATGCTGGCGCAGGCGATCGAAGGCCGCGACATCGAGACCGGTCAGCACATCGCGCGCATGAGCCGGTACGCCGCGTTGCTCGCGCACGGTTGCGGGCTCGACGAGGATCGGTGTCGATTGATCCGCCTCGCCAGCCCGATGCACGACATCGGCAAGATCGGCGTCGCTGACGGCATCCTGTTCAAACCCGGAGTGCTGAGTGCGACTGAGTTCGCCGTAATCAAGGAGCACGCGGAGCAGGGGTACCGGATCCTCGCGAAGTCGGAGCATCCGCTCCTGCAGCTCGCGGCGACGATTGCCCGGACGCACCACGAACGCTGGGACGGCTCCGGGTATCCGCACGGTCTCACCGGCACCGCGATCCCGATCGAGGGTCGCATCTCCGCGGTCGCCGACGTGTTCGATGCCGTCGTGAGTCGGCGGGTCTACAAGGAGGCCTACCCCCTCGAGCAGGCCTTCGACATCGTGCGCCGGGGACGTTCGACGTTGTTCGATCCCGAGGTCGTCGACGCGTTCTTCGAACACCTCGACGACATCACCGACATCAGGGATCAGTACGCCGACGGGTAGCTCGGCTCGCCGCGTGTGCGATCGCGCGCCGCGACCACCAGACCGGCAGCCCACCCGGGCGCGCGACCGCCGGCGGGCGGGTGCAGCCCGGAGGTCTCGACTCCGCTGCGGGTCAACACCCATGCGACGACGGAGTTCGAGTTCCACATCTCGCCGGTGTCGAGCTCGTCCCGGCCCCACACCGGGGTAGGAATCGACGGCAGGGCCTCGAGAATGCGGCGGGCGACGGTGACGTCGTCGGTCAATCCGATCGGGCTCGCGACCGCGGCGTCGACGTCGGGGATCTCGCCCCCTCCCCACCTTCGGATCTCGTAGCGGAAGCAGCGGAGGCACCCGGTCCATCTCGCGCCGACCGGTCCTTCGGCCACGACGCCGCGCCGTTCGCCGTGCCGATCGGGGACGGGCGCCTGCTCGATCACGAAGCGGCCTTCGGGAACGTGCACGACGAGCGCCGAGTGATACAGGTCGGAGCGATCACGCCGTTTCGCGAGTGCGGCCGCGGCCTCGAACAGCTTCCCGCTGACCTTCACGACGTGCGCGCCCGCACCCGTTCCCGCGCCCAGTGGTATCCAGTAGAGATCGACGGTGCTCAAGCGGTCCTCCCCGTTTGCTTCCTGACGCAGAACGACCTGGACGCCACCGCCCGGAGGCGATGACGTCCAGGACAAACACGTTCGTGGGTGAGTCCCGCTCAGACGGTGACCGGCTGGCGGTCGACGACCGGGACGAGCACCGAGTCGAGGTCGTGACGAACATGGTGCTCGTGGGATGCGAAGCCGGCGATGAGCCCGAACAGGACCGTGATCGCACCGAACAGGGCTGCGATTCCGGCCCAGAAGGCGATCTCACCGACGACCGACCATCCCCACGCGTACAGCAGCAGGCCGCGGAGTGTCTCGCCACGGAACAGCGTCTCCACCTGGCCCTGCAGCACCACGTCGTTCGGGGCGTTGCGCGACGCCGTGCTCACCTCTGAGTAGGTCTTTCCGCCCGCGACCGCCGCGAGGTGAGCCTTGATGAACTGATCCGCATAGGCCTTGGCCTTGGCGCCGTTGTCGACGGCCTGGCCGGCGTAGCGCTGCAAGCCGGGGAACTCCTTCGCGTCGAGCGCGGGGCTGCCCTTCGGCGGGAACTGGATCTTCTGCTCGGTGAGCTGGTTGTGCACCATGTTGTGCGAGAAGTTCGCACCCCAGAGCAGCAACCCGCTGCCGACCGAAAGGACCAGGAACAGCACGCTTCCGATGATCACGAGAGTGGGCACCGTCCTGAGCCAGCTCTTCACACGCATGTCGATCTCCTCATGTCGTTCCGGCCCAGACAGAGATGCGGTCCGGTATCTGACTCAATGGTCTGCTTTCGACGGAGGGGATTTCAGAGGCGATCTGCCGCGATCACGGGGCACAACGGCGTGCCTCGAGTGGGACCTTGGTCCCTCGCGGTGCGCGCGATTGTGACGAAGGGCTCTACGCACGCGGCCGCCGAAACGGGGAAGCTGTCGGTATGACCGTCGACGTCGATCCCAGAACCGGCCTCGAGGTACTCGACCGGAAGACCTGCCTCGAGCTGCTCGCCCACTGCGACCTCGGGCGGCTCGCCGTGGTCGTGCGCGGCCGGCCGCTCGTGTTCCCGGTGAACTTCGCGCTCCATGAGGGCGCGATCGTGATGCGGGTCGACGAGGGCACGAAGTTGCACGCGGCGCGGAACGGTCCGGTCGCCTTCGAGTGCGACGGGACCGACCGTGTGTACCACACGGGTTGGAGCGTCCTCGCGTCCGGAGACGCCGAAGCGGTGACCGGCGCCGCCGAGCTCGCGCGCCTCGAGCGGGTCCCACTCGGCACGTGGGCTCCGGGCCCGAAACCGATCTGGCTGCGCATCGCGCCGAAGACGCTGACCGGTCGTCGCATTCCGCCCCACGGCGAGGCAAGGACCCGGCCGCAGTGACGCACGAGTCGTGCGCCGAGTGCGGATTCGACGGCGGGGTGTACGACGATGCGTCGTTGCTCGCGGCCGTGCGGTCTCTCGGGCCGGGCTGGCGGGCGCTGTTGGCGACGGCCGGCTCGGAGCTCCGGATGCGCCCGGAGCCGCTCGTGTGGTCGGCGATCGAATACGCGGCCCACAGTCGCGACATCACAGCCTTGCACGTGTACGGGGTCGAGCAGGCGTTGACGGTCGACGAGCCCGTGTTGCCCGACATCGACGGTGGCCTGATCGACTCGGCCGCAGCGGCCTACGCCACCGCGGATCCGCACGCCGTCGTCGACGACCTGGCGGCCCAGGCGTCGGTGCTGGCGCAGCTCGCCGACGATGCCGGATCGGCATCGTGGTCGCGAGGCATCACGATCGGCGACTCACGGATCGACGTTCGCGGCCTGCTCGAGCACGGGTTGCACGACTCGCTTCATCACGTTCGCGACGTCGAGCGCGGCCTTGCGCGTCTTCGAGCGGCGCGGGCGACGACGTAGAAGCGTTCTCGCTGGCGCTCCTTGGGCAGGGGGCCGCGGTGCTCAACCGACTCGACTTCGAGCGCCGCCGCCGCGAGGTGTCGCGTGAGCTCGTCGGCTTGGTAGCCCGTGGCCGTGACCTCTCCGACCGAAAACTCGCCGTCGCCGGAGTGGACTGCGAGCACGATCACACCGTCGTCGGCGAGCACGCGTCGCACCTCGAGCAGCGCGTCGGGGAGCTCGGAACGCCGAAGATGCTGCAGGACGTAGAACGCGACGACTCCGACCGCACCGCCGGTGCGTATCGGGAGCTTCCGGATGTCGGCGGCAACCAGCGGCAGCGATCGAGCTCGTTGCCGGGCGACGCGCAGCATGGCGTCGGTGAAGTCGATGCCGACCGGGCGGGCGCCTCGTTGTGCGAGGTAGCCGGCGACGTGCGCCGGCCCGCACCCCACGTCGAGAACGAAACCGGCGCCCGCACCCCGGGCCGCGACCAGGTCGAGCACGCGACGGTCGAGCTCGAGCCGAGCGAGATCGTCACCGAAGTTCTCGGCGTAGTCGTCGGCGACCGACGCGTACGCCGATCTGACGACCTGCTGGTCGAATCCAAGGTCCGGCACCGGTACATGGTGCCCGCGGCGCGGCAGGCGGTCGAGCGACCTTCAGTGGTTGGTCGCGTCCGGCGAGACGATGGTGCCGGCTTCGCCCGCGAGGATCGCCTGCGTGTCGCAGAGCGCACCGATCGCGGCGGTGCGACCCGTGGTCTCGACGAAGCGGCAGGCGGCTTCGACCTTCGGGCGCATCGATCCCGCGGGGAAGTACTGACCGCGCAGGTTCTGCGGCGTCGTGCAACGGATGGCGTGCGCCTGGGGGAGTCCGTAGTCGACCTGCACCGCGGTGACGTCGGTGAGCAGCAGCAGGAGGTCGGCGGCGTTGCCGGCCCAGCACGTGATCCAGTAGCACCATGCCGTGAGGTACCCGGCGAAGTCGCCGAACTCGTGGCGCGTATACGCGTACAGGCCGCCCTCGACATTCGGCACGCGCTTCGTGAGCTGACCGAACAGCAGACCGAGGAGCACGGCGCCGAGCGCGATCACTCCGAGCGTGATGATCGAGCTGGTGCCGGCACCGGCCATCACGGCGGGCATCGTGAACACGCCCGTTCCGATGATGCTGCCGACGACGAGCGCCGTAGCCGACGGCAAGCCGAGTGCCTTCGCTCGCCGGTCGGCCGGGCTTGCTTCGTTCTGCGGTGCTCGTGGTGTCGCCACCGGAGGGAGTGTCGCGGTCATCGCCTGCCCCTCCGTCTTCACGCCCGGGGCGACGACACAGTGGCGCACCCTCTCACGTCATCGTGACCAGGGAGGGACCGCGGAAGCAGGGCCGAAGGTCCCGGCGCGGGGCGGGGAAAGGCCTATACCCGCGACACGAGGACTTCGGGCCCTAGTCGACGCGCCGCGGCAGGCGGATCATCGTCCCCGACAACCACGAGGAGATGACCGATGAACGGACGAACCGTGACCGTTGGCTGCGCCGACCATGCGCCGCGCCGCGCCTCGGCAACCCCGGTGATCGAGGTCTTCGCTGATGTCGTGTGCCCGTTCACACACGTGGGCCTCACCCGCGTCGTCGAATGTCGGCGCGTGGTTGGCTCGGCGGCCCTCCTGCGGGTGCGCTCGTGGCCGCTCGAGCTGGTGAACGGCGAGCCGCTCGGCGCCGACCTCGTCGCCGAGGAGGTTGACGAGTTGCGCGAGCAGGTCGCACCCGATCTGTTCGCCGGCTTCGACCGGAGTTGCTTTCCTTCCACTTCACTTCCGGCGCTCAGCCTCGCGGCGGCCGCCTACCGTGAAAGCTCGCGTCTCGGCGAACGCGTCAGCCTTGCTCTGCGACACGCACTGTTCGAAGAAGGTCGCGACATCGCCGACGTCGACGTGCTCGCCGATATCGCACGCGCGCACGATGTTCCGAGGGTCGAAGCGGTCGACCCCGACGCGGTGCGATCCGACTGGGACGAGGGACGCCACCGCGGGGTGCAGGGCTCGCCGCACTTCTTCCTTGGCGACGAGGGCTACTTCTGTCCCGCGCTCGACATCACGCGGGTCCGCGGACACCTGCAGATCACCAGCGACGCGGCCGCCTTCGAGGCCTTCGTTGCCCGTGCGTTCGCGGCACCGGACGATGTCCGCTTCTGAGGGCGGCGTCTCAACCCCGTGCGCACGAGGCGCCGAGGGCGCGATCGTCGGCCGTCCATCCGGGCGACGTCGTGTGAGGCCAGAAGTCTCCCGTGTAGAGATCCTGCTCGTAGGCGACCGGCTGCGGCGCGCCACTTGCGATCGACGCGATGGCTTCGATGAAGCGCTCGATGTCGTCGGTGGAGGTCGAGAGGCACGCGCTCGCGCGCACGGCTCCGGGCACGTTGCGCCGGTCATGGCGCAGCACGGCCTCGCGGTATTCGCGAGTTTCGGCAACCGACAGGTCGAGCAGGCGCAGCAAGTACGGATGCGCGCAGAAGCAGCCGTGGCGGACACCGATGCCGTGCTCCGCGCTCAGGCGGGCCGCGACGAGCGCGTGATGCATGCCGTCGACCGTGAAGGTCGCGACGGGCAGCGTGTCGGTCTCGAGACCGGGGCCGAGAAGCCGGATGCCCGGAACCGACTCGAGGCCTGACCGCAGGAGACTCGCCATCTCGCGGTCGTGCTCCGCGATCGCCGTCCAGCCGATGCGTTCGAACTCGTCGATCGCCGCGTGCAGCGCAATCGCGCCCAGCACGTTGGGTGAACCGGCTTCCTCGCGTTCGGGTGGATCGGTCCAGACGACCTCGTCGAGATCAACCAGGTCGACGGCGCCACCGCCGGCGAGGAAGGGATCGCCCTCAGCGAACACCTGCCGGGGTCCGACGAGCGCCCCGGCTCCGAACGGCGCATACATCTTGTGTCCGCTCCACGCGACGAAGTCGACCGTCGCGGGCAGGCGGCGGTGCGGGGCGAGCTGCGCGGCGTCGAGGAACACCGGGATGTCGCGTGCGTGCGCCGCCTGCACGATGTCGTCGATCGGCGGCAACCAGCCCGTCACGTTCGAAGCCCCGGTGATCGCGAGGAGCTTCGGTCGTGGTGTCGCATCGAGCGCGGCCACGACGTCTTCGAGGTCGAAGGTGCCGTCGCGCGAGCACTCGACGAATCGGCGCTCGGCCACACGCGCCCAGGGAAGCAGATTGGCGTGATGTTCGACCACGGTCGTGACGACGACGTCGGTCCGGTCGAGCCGAAGGCGGTACGCAAGGTGATTGATCGCCTCGGTTGTGTTCCTGCAGATGATCGCGATGTCGTCGCCGTCGTCGGAGCGACCCGCGAAGCGGAGCAATGCCGATCGTGCGAGCTCGTATGCGTTCGTCGCGGTGCGCGACTTGTAGCCGGCGCCCCGGTGCACGCTCGAGTACCACGGCAGGAACTCCTGAACGCGCGAAGCAACGAGCGGCAGCGCGCTCGTCGACGCCGCGGAGTCGAGGTTCAGGTAGCGACGCGCGACACCGTCGACGCACGGAGCGACCACGGTATCTCCCACGAGTTCGACCGGAAGCGTGATCTCAGGGTGGCTTGCTCCGGTCATCTCGCGCTCCTCGCATTCGGGCTCGTCCTACGACGGTCCGCGCGATGACATCACATCACGGGACGATCACCAGCGGCCGATCGACGTGGTGCGACAGCTGATGGCTGGTGCTCCCGAGGATCAGCTCGGCAAAGCCACCCCTGCCGCGACGGCCGGCGACGACGAGGTCGGCTTCTTCGCGTTCGGCGACCTGCGTGATGACCACCGCCGGGATGCCCAGAGTGCAGACGACCCGAAACTTCGCGTCGACCCGTGCGAGGGGTGCGCACCAGTCGCGCTCGATGTGCCCTTCCATCTCCGAGGGATTCAGCACGGGCGGGATCGGTGTGTACACGGCTCCGAAGCCGACGGTCGGGTTCACGGGGATCTCGATCGCGTGGACCACGACGATCTCGGCGTCGAGGGCCTCGGCGTATTGCGCGCACCACTCCAGTGCGCGGGTGGAGTGTTCGGAGCCGTCGATGCCGACAACGATCTTCGTCATACCCGCCACCTTTGATCATGGTCGGACGGTGATCCCGACCTTACTGACAGCGTGATCCAAACCGAGGCGTCACGGCAGGGCCGAAGGTCCTCCGACGCGGAGACGCTTCAGCCGAGTGTCTTGCGTAATCCCGCCAGGAGCTCGGCGCGCTGTTTCGCAGTGAGCTTGGCCGCCTTGTGGAAGCCGAACCACGTGTAATACGAGGGTGGCATCGAGCCGCCGGAGATGCTCTCGTAGATGTTGCCCGTCTCATGCCGCGTGGATGCGCGCCATTCGGAGAAGTTCAGGGCGCCGCGGCCGTCGCGAACGTGGTTCACCGTCCACCACGAGATCGGCGCGACCTGCGTGTACCAATGGTGCTTGGTCTCGTTGCTGTGACAGTCGTAGCACGTGGCGACCGTGAGTGCGCGGGTGCGCGCGCTGTCCCACTTCGGCTCCAGACGCGCCGGTGGGTTCCTGATCCGGTACGGCACGAGCTGCATCAGGAGGAACGCGATCACGACGATCGGCAGAACGAATCGCGCGAACTTCCAGATTCGGGATCTCACAGGTACGCGCGAGCGTGGAACACCCATTCGACCTCGGCGGGGTGCAGGCGGCGCCCGGTGATCGCGAACGGCTCGAGCAACATCCACGCGTCGCGCTCGGCCAGCAGCCACGGCGCGGAATCGAAGCGCTCGCGGAAGTCGGCGACATCGGGATCGACGTGATGCAGCGTGCCCCGTGCCAGTACCGACCACCCTTGTTTGGAAGTCGGATCGATCCCGTCGATCTCGAATGCGGCGCGGACCGAGGCGCGGTCGATGACGCCTCCGGACCGCGTCCTCACCGCAATCCACGGCGAACCTTCGGTGTCGACCAATCGAAAGTTCAGCGGCACGACGACGGGAAAGTCGTCGACGACGACCGCCATCCGCCCGGCGATGCTGAGTCGGAGGAGGCGCAGGCAGTCGTCGAGCGGGAGCTCCTCGAGCCAGGCCTCCGAAGTGGTCATCGGGGTCCGCCCACGACGAGCACCGGACACGGGCTGTGGTGGACGACGTCCATCGTGACGCTGCCGAGGGCGGCGCGTGCGATTCCCGTACGTGCGTGGGTCGTCATCGCGAGCAGGGTCGCGGGAAGTTCGCGAGCGCTGCGGACGAGGGCGCCCGCGGGGTAGTCACTCGTGAGCGGCAGGAGATGGACGTCGATGTCGGCGCCGATCCGCTCGAGCGCAGCTTCGAACTCGCCGAGCGGATTCTCGGCCATGTGCGTGTCGAGCGGGTGAAACACCGACTGGACGCAGAGCTCGCCTTCGAGCGCCTCGGCGAGCTCCCGTGCCGGACGCAGGATCGAATTCGACGGCTGCCCGCACCAGCAGACGACGACACGCGGCGGGTCGTGCCACCAAGCCGGCTCGCAATGGGGGCCGACGAGGACGACCGGGTCGGATACCTGTCGGAGCACCTCGGTCGCGACGCTCCCCAGCAACGGGGCCGCCAGCCGTCCACGTCCGTGTGTCGCCATGCAGATCATCGCGTCGCTCGCGTTCTCTGCGGCGCGAGCAATCGCGGCCGCGGGATCCGCGTCCTCCACGAGGTCGGTCCGGATCACGTCGGTTCCCGCGCGTTCGGCGAGCGTGTCCAAGTACGCACGCAACGCGTCGGCGTCGTCGGCGGGCGCGGCGGCGATGACGAGGATGTCGCAGTTCCCGAGTTGCGCGGCGAGCGTCCTTGCAACCGGCAGTGCTCGTTCTGATGCCTCGGAACCGTCGACCGGCACGATGAGCGTCTTGGGCATGGTGTTCCTCCGTGAAAACGTGGCCTGAGCCCTACCGATTCACTGAACCACGATCGGGCGGGTCGCGTCAGGGGCGAAGGTCCCGGACTGCGCGGCTCTTGGCCTCCGAGCCCGCCGGTAGGCTGATTCTCCGATGGACGACGCTGGCGTCATTCGGGTGTTTCTGCTCGATGATCACGAAGTCGTCCGACGCGGAGTGCGCGAGATCCTCGAGGCCGAAGCCGATATCGAGGTCGTCGGCGAGGCGGGGACGGCCGAGCAGGCGTTGGCGCGGATCCCGCCGACGCGGCCGCACGTCGCGGTGCTCGATGTGCGCCTCCCCGACGGTGACGGCGTATCCGTCTGCCGCGAGATCCGCTCCGGGCACCCCGACATCCAGTGCCTCATGCTCACGTCGTTCTCCGACGACGAGGCCCTGTTCCAGGCCATCATGGCGGGCGCGGCCGGTTACCTGCTCAAGCAGATCAAGGGCACCGACATCGTCGACGGAGTCCGGCGCGTCGCCCGCGGCGAGTCGTTGCTCGACCCAACGGTGACGAAGCGCGTGCTCGACCGCCTGCGGAAGCCGCCCGAAGAGGACGAGCGCCTCGCGCGCCTCACGGCGCAGGAACGCCGCATCCTCGAGCTGATCGCCGAGGGCATGACGAACCGCCAGATCGCCGAGACGATTCACCTTGCCGAGAAGACGGTGAAGAACTACGTCTCGAACCTGCTCTCGAAGCTCGGTATGGAACGCCGCACGCAGGCCGCGGTGTACGCGGCGCGGCTCGGTTCGTCGCCGTCGGGCGGCGGATCGGGCGCCGAGTACACCTAGCTCTCGTTCGTGGTCGCGTCGAGCGGGCCGAACGCGCGCCCGGAGATGTGCTCGGTCGGGATGCGGACGAACAGATCTCGCGTGCCGGGTGCCCACGCCTGCAACGGGAGCCGCCGTGCGGCTTCGAGCGTTGCCGCGTCGCGGATCTCCGTCGCGTGCCCGACGACCAGCACACTCCAGCCGCCCGAGTGATCCTCGGTGACGGCGTCGACCTCGAAGCCGACGACCGATCCCATGAGCGCGACGCTGAGCTTCGTGCCCGGAGCCGACCGGAACACGATGCTGTCGTCCCACAGCACGTAGTTCACGGGCAGGATCGCGGGGAGGGCGCCGATGCTGACCGACACGCGGCCGAGTCGTTGGCCGGCAAGGAGCTTCACGCATTCGGCGGGCGAGAGATGACGGAGGACGTCGACCGAGAGCATGGCTCTTACGATGGGCGATCGGCGGGCGGCGGTCCAGGGGCAAAGGTCCCGATCACGACGGCGGACTTCGGGGGTCGGACCTCTACACTCCGGCGACGAGTATGCAAGAGGAGGCTCAGGCCTCGGGCCCCCCCGGGCCACCGGCTACCGGCGCGGTGCGTCCACTCTCCGACACCGGATTGAGTGACGAGGCCGTCTGGAGCCTCCTCGACGCCCTCCCCGACGCGATCGTCATGGTGGACGAGGCCGGCCAGATCCTGCTCGTCAACCGCCAGACCGAGGCGCTCTTCCGATACGACCGCAGCGATTTGTTGGGGCGTTCGGTCGAGGGGCTCCTGCCCGAGCGCCTCCGTGAGGTGCATCGAGCGCACCGGGCGCGCTACCGCGCCGAACCGCGGGTGCGGTCGATGGGCGCCGGTCTCACCCTCTTCGGAAGGCGGGGCGACGGCAGCGAGTTCCCGGTCGAGGTGAGCCTCAGCCCGCTGCAGACCGCAGGCGGGCTCCGCGTCGTCGCCGCGGTGCGCGACATGACCGAACGACTCGAGTTCGAAGCCGAGACGCGCACGGTCATAGAGATGTTGGACGCCACCCGCGACGGCGTGTTGATCCTCGACGCCGACACGCTGCGTTTCACCTATGTCAATCAAGGCGCGATCGAACAGGTCGGCTACTCGCGCGACGAGCTCATCGGCATGACCATGCTGCAGATCGCGCCCGAGTTCGACGAGCAGAGACTCCGCGAGCTGCTGGGTCCGCTCGAACGTGGTGAAGCCACGTCGACGACGTTCACGACGATGCACCGTCATCGTGACGGAACGGATCGACCGGTCGAGATCATCCTCGAAGCGCGCATGAACGAGGACGGCCGTCCCCATTCGTACGTGAAGATCGTCCGTGACATCAGTGAGCGGCTCGCGGCCGAGCTCCTGCTCCGCCAGGCGGAGCAGGACCTGCTCATGCTCGAGGACCGCGAACGCATCGCTCGCGACCTGCACGACATCGTGATCCAGAAGCTCTTCGCCGCCGGGATGAGCGTGCAGGCGGTCACGGCTCGCGTGAGCGATCCCGAGAGCGCTCGCCGCCTGGCCACGGTCGTCGACGATCTCGACCAGACCATCCGCGAGATCCGATCCGTGATCTTCAGCCTGCATGCCGAGGGTGGGGGCGGAAGCGGCCTGCGCAGTGAGATCTTGCGCATCGTGACCGAGGAGCGTCATGTGCTCGGGTTCCCGGCGCGGGTCCACTTCGACGGCACCATCGACACGATCAGCGACAAGATCGCGGGCGAGCTGCTTCCCACGCTTCGGGAAGCGCTGTCGAACGTCGCCCGGCACGCCGACGCGTCGGCGGTCGAGGTCTTCGTCGACGGCTCGGACGGTGTGACGCTTCGCGTGCTGGACAATGGATGCGGTCTTCCGACCGAAACCGCCGGCGGCAACGGGCTCCGGAACCTCGCCGAGCGCGCGGCGAGACTCGGTGGTACGTCCAGCGTCGCCGCGCGGCCCGACGGCGGCACGGTGCTCGAGTGGCACGTGCCCAACGTCGGATAGCCGCTCCTGCTTGCGGCGGAGCCAGAGATTTCCGGTCGGCCCTGCGCGTACGGACGTTCGGCCCTGCTGATCCGTCGCCACGCCGCTCATGCTGGTTGGTATGGACCCCGCACCGACGTGCCACGTCGAGGCAACCAGTGAGTTCGCCGGACCCTGGTGGCTCGCGGTTGCCCTCCTCGACGTTGAATCGAACGAGGTCGTCGGGCCCGAATTGCGGGCCTTGCGGTCGCTCGAGATCGGTCCGATGGTCCGAGCCGGCACCGAGGGGAGCCTGGCGCTGCGCTGGGTCACAGAGCCGCCCGCGGCCGGCGCGCCAAAAACCGGCGAGCTGCGAATCGTGCAAATCGACGGCAACCGTACTGAGCTCAGATTGACGGGGGATCTCGCAGGCGCGTCCGGGGCCGCGAGCACGCTCGAGGACATCGCGCAACGCCTGGCGCGCCGTATCGAGACCGCGGTCGCCCGGGAGATCGGCACGCCGTGACGGCTGCCTCGGCGTTGGCCGGCGCCGCAGGACGTCATCGGCGGCTTCCTCGCGACCGATTCGTCTTCGTGTGCGCCGGCGGTGCTACTCGGAGCTCGTGACCGGGCGCTGGTGAACGAAGTGCTCGATGACGGCGTCGGCGCCGGGGAAGAACAGGCCTTCGTGCCCGTCGTCGTCCCAGCGAACGAGGTACGGCGGGCCGCCGTTTGCGCCGTGGACCTCGAGGATCTCGGCGTCGCGATCGGGTTCGCCGACGTGGTGGCCCTTGATGACGATTCGATCACCGGTGCTGACGTTCATGATCGGCTCCTGTTCCCGGGGCGGTCGGTCTCGCTATGACGCGAGGTGGTGTCGACGAGGCGACGCTTCCTCGCGACCAAGTTCGGTGTCGCGTGCCCTGGCGATCGCGCCGATTGTGAGCGACGCGACGATCGAGAGCAGCGACCAACCGCAGATCACGATGAGGGCAACGAGGCCGAAGTTCATCAGGCCGACACCCGGTTCGTTTCGGGGGCGGGGCGACTCAGCGCAGCCCGCGCGCGGCAGATGTCGGCGAGCTCGACCGCGAGTTTGCGACTGGCGTCTCGGCCGAGCAGGTACGAGAAGAACTCTGAGGTGGTCATTGTGGCTCCGTCGATCTGTTCGTTGTGTCGAGCATCGCAAGGTTTCGGCGAGCAGGGGAGGGCACAAAGTCCCTGTTCGGCATCCCCGAAGTCATTCCGTCTGCGCGACCCTCAGCGGGGGAGCCGCTCGCCGGCGTCGACGCCGAGTTGCGCGCCCCACTCGTGAGCCCGGTTCTCCTCGTTCGGGAGGAGCCGGTTGTCCTTCGTCACGAAGAAGCTCTCGGGCGCGGAGACCACCGTGGCGCCGTGCTGCCGGAGCTCGCGCGCGATGCCTTTCGACGCCCGTCCCGTGAACGCGGCCGGCGCGTCCGCGCGAGTGTCGAACGCCGCGGCGCTCACGTCGACTCGACTCAACGAGTCGAACCGCTCGCGCAAGCCCTGCGCCTGCCGTTCGGTGTCGATGTCGAGCACCAGGTCGGATCCGGGTTTGCCGGCCGCTTCGACCGCGGCCTTGCGGGTGCTCGTTCGACTCATGCCGTGCACGTGGGTCGGTCCACCGACGACGATGAGATCAACGTGGTCGAGCAACTCCGAGCCGACGTCGTGAACGGGAACGACCGTGGTCTCGAACGTGGAACGCAAGCCACCGGCGATCGCATCGGCGATGAGATGGGTGTTGCCGTACATCGATTCGTAGATGACCAGGGCCTTCATGTGACGCCTCCGATCTTCGCTGCTATGCGGGCTCGACGATGAACGTGGTGACCATGCCGAACATCCCGCTCGTTCCTTCGGCGTGCGTGAGGATGTGGCAGTGGAACGCCCAGATGCCGGCCGTGTTGCTCGCGCCGAGGAAGTCCTTGGTCGCGTGCACCAGCACGGTCCAGCGCTCACCCGGGGCGACCGTGACGGTGTCTTCCTGATAGGGCTGGGGGAGTGCGAAGCCGTCCTTGGCGATCACCAGCTGCGGCAGTCCGTGGAGGTGCATCGGGTGGATCTGCAGACCTTCGTTGAAGTACGTGATCTCCACCCAGTCGCCGACCTTCGCGATCACCGGCGCCGTTGCCGGGAACGACTTGCCGTTCAGTGACAGTCCGATCACGCCGGCGTCGTTCAGCACCATCGGGACTTCTTGGCTCACGGGTCCTGTGTTCGCCGGCAACGGCATCTCGCCGACCTGGAACGCGCCGACCATCCCGTCGGGTACCTGCTGTTGCGCGTCGTTGTGCGAGTGGTACATGCCCATCGCCGGGCCCTTCGCGACGAACTGATACGTGAAGCTCTTGCCCGGCAGCACCTCGGGTTGGTTGATGTAGGGCACGCCGTCCATCGCATTCGGGACCTCGAGGCCGTGGAAGTGGACCGCCGTCGACTCGGGCAGCTCGTTCTTCAGGACGACGCGCACCTTGTCACCGACGTTCACCTTGATCTGCGGACCGGGCACCTGGCCGTTGTAAGTCCATGCCTTCACGACCTTCCCGGGCGAGACCTCCCAGTCGACGATCTTGGCGGTGAGGTCGAACTCCTTCGTTCCGTCGGGAAGGATCTTCGGAGCGAGGAGCTGATTGCCCACACCCTTGGTGTTGGGTCCACTCTTCAGCTGCGCGACGTAGGCATCGATCCCGTTCTTCATCGCCGCGTCCATCTTGGTGTTCATCGCCTGCATCTGCGCGGGCGTCATCGTGGCCGGGTCCATGCTTCCCATGGAGTCCGAACCGGCGCCCGAGGCCGCCGTGCTCACCGTCGAGCCGACGTTGAGGGTTGCGACCATCCCGAGGTCCTTGTGCCCCGGGATCGCGCAGAAGGCCGAGTACTGGCCCTTCTTCAGCCCTTTGAGCGCGATCGTCGCCGAATCGCCCGGCGCGATGTCGGGCGTGTGGATCGATGTGCCCTGCACGGTGAAGTTGTGCGTGGCGGTGCCGGCGTTGGTGACGACGACCGATCCGCCGACGGGCGCGCTGATGCTGGCCGGGCTGATCGCGAACTCGCTGAGCGTCACCTGCGCGGCTCCCGCCGGTGCGCCGCTCTTGCGATTGTCGGCGTGGGCCGCGATGGCGACCGCGGAGAACGAGAACATGACCGCGATGAGCGCGAACGCGGCACTGCCGGCGCCGAGCGCGGCGCGGTCTTCACGCTTGAACAGGCTCACGGAGTCTCCCTTGTGTCGGACGCGACTTCATGAGACCGCGCAACGCGCACTCGCATGCAGGGTCCGACGCACCGACATACCGGGCCAAAGGTCCCGATCGCGCGCGGCGCGCGGCGAGAGTCAGTGATCAAGCGACGACGCTGTGTGGTCGCGCCCCGGTGATGCGCGGCTGTAACACGCGATCGGGAGGATGCCCACGAGCAGAAGACCCATGTTCCAGCCAAGGGGTGTCGTCGTGCGCAACGTCTCGCGAGTTCGCAATGCCGTTCGAGGGTCGTTCGCGATCCTCGTCACGATGGCGCTGGCGCTGGTGGGCGTCATCACCGTGGCGCCTCCCGCATCGGCCGCGACGGGAAGCTTCTCCGTCGCGCCGGTCGTCGGCGTTCGCCTCGCCGGCGACAACGCGTGCTCGGCCGGACCGTTCTCGTCGACGAACTGTGAAGCGACGATCGTGCTGACGGGCACCGGTCTGCCCGTCGCGGACCCGTCGATCATCGGCGTGGCGCAGGACCTCACATCCACGCTCGTCACCGTGAACGACACCACGGCCGACTGGAGCGCGGGCCACGACACCGACCTGTGCTTCTTCTGCGCGACGTGCAACGTCACCATCGGTGCGTCGTCGAGCACCTCGATGATCCTGAGGGTCGGCGACGAGGGTGTGGGGTGCTTCGCGAGTGACCGCATCAATCCGGGCGACTCGGTGAAGATCACGCTTTATACCGACAACACCGGATCGACGGTGTTTGACACGGAAACGGCAGTTGCGGGAACACCACCTACCGAAGCGGCCAGCGTGCCCACGGTGAGTGATGTCAATCCTCCCTACGGTCCGGTGAGCGGTGGCACCAACGACGCGCCCGGAACCGGCAGCGTGGTGGTCGCCGCGACCAACAGCGCGGCGCCCGTGGCCGCGTGGTTCGGCGACGTCGCCACCGACAACATCACCCAGGTCGACGCAACCCACTACAGCGTGGTACCGCCCGCTTCGGTTCCGGCTTCGCAAGGCAACGAGGGTGTCTCCGTCGAGCTCGCCGACTCCGTGAACGGCACGAGCCCGCAGGCCTGCGACATCCTGCTCCCGACCGGCTGTGCCGACGAGTTCATGTACCTCAGTGAGCACACCGACTCGTTCACGTCTCCGCCGCTCAACCTCAACTGGTCGGCAACGTTGGCCGGCAGCGCGTCGGCAGCCAGCCACGCCTGCGGCACGAACGGTGGGTCGGGTACGACGAGCGGCCTCACGATCGGCGGTTCGGTCACCGGTGGACCGGTCGGCGTGACGGCGAGCTACGGCGTCTCCCAATCGGCACTCGCCGTCCCCGAGACGATCATCGGCTCGGGCACGATGACCATCCAGAACCCGATCGTGATCAGCGTCTCGCTGAACGGCGGAGTCTCCGGGTGTGAGCAGATACCGATCCCCGACCTCGCGATCCCGGGCATTGCCGGCTTCTACTTCGTCGTCGGCGGCAGCATCACCGCATCGGTCACGCTGACCGTCACCATCGCGGCCGGCACCTACACGCTCTCGGGCGGTTTCGTCCCGGGCTCGAACGCCGACGACATCCGTGACGTCACCATGAGCTCGAACTGTGTCGACCCCGGCGGCAACCCGACCACCGACTGCGTCACGACCGCGTTCAGCGCGAGCCTGACCGGCACGCTCGTCGTCTCGCCGCTGTGGTTGCAGATCGGTCCCGACTTCGCCAACGTCGGCGCCGGCCTCACGGCCGCGGCAACCGGGACCATCTCGTGGGCACCGCCCGCGCCGATCTCGGTCGACGGCGACATCTGCGTGGCCGGCAACTGGGTGGCGCAGGTGAACGTCGGGCCGTTGGCCGCGAACACCGGTGGCAGCTGGCTTGGTCCGTTCAACATCTTCGGCAACGGCAGCTTGTGCCCGATGGGTGCGACGACGGGCAACGCGTCGACTGCGCCCGATGCGCCGGTCGATCTCAGCGCAACACCAGCCGACAGCTCGGCCGATCTGAGTTGGACCGCGCCCGCCAACGATGGCGGGAGTGCGGTCACGGGCTACAACGTGTACGAAGGAACGTCGGCGGGTGGGGAGTCGGCGACTCCGGTGAACGACACACCGCTCGCGGCCGACGCGACGACGTTCCACGTGCCCGGTCTGACCAACGGCACGCAGTACTTCTTCGTGGTGAAGGCGGTCAACGCGATCGGTGAAGGCGCGGCTTCGAACGAGGCCGATGCGACTCCCGCCGGTCCGGGTGCGACCGCGCCCGACGCGCCGGTCGACTTGTCGGCCACCGCGGGCGACGGTTCGGCCGTGTTGGGTTGGACGGCACCAGCGTCCGACGGTGGAAGCGCGATCACGGGATACAACGTGTACGAAGGAACGTCGGCGGGCGGGGAGTCTGCGACTCCGGTGAACGACACGCCGCTCGCGGCCGACGCCACGTCGTTCCTCGTGCCCAACCTCACGAACGGCACTCAGTACTTCTTCGTCGTGAAGGCCGTGAACGCGGTCGGCGAAGGTGCCGCGTCGAACGAAGCGGACGCGACTCCGACGGGTGGCACCACCACCGCGCCGGATGCTCCGATTGGTCTGTCGGCGACGGCCGGCGACGGCTCCGCGTCGTTGACGTGGTCCGCGCCCGCCGACAACGGTGGAAGCACGATCACGGGTTACAACGTGTACGAAGGCACGACGGCGGGTGGGGAGTCGGCGACTCCGGTGAACGATGCGCCGCTCGCGGCGGACGCGACGTCGCTCGACGTCCCGGGATTGACCAACGGCACGCAGTACTTCTTCGTGGTCAAGGCGATCAACGCGATCGGTGAAGGCGCGGCGTCGAACGAGGCGGATGCGACGCCGACCGGCACGGTGGCGACGGTGCCCGATGCACCGGGAAGCCTGGCCGCAACGGCCGGTGATGGTTCGGCCGATCTGTCGTGGGCCGCGCCCGCGTCCGATGGTGGAAGCACGATCACGGGCTACAACGTGTACGAAGGCACGACGGCGGGTGGGGAGTCGCCGGTTCCGGTGAACGATGCGCCCCTGGCCGCGGACGCGACGACATTCACGGTGCCCGGTTTGACGAACGGCGCGCAGTACTTCTTCATCGTGAAGGCCGTGAACGCGGTCGGCGAAGGGTTGGCGTCGAACGAGGCGGATGCGACGCCGACCGGCCCGGTCACGACGGCGCCCGATGCGCCCGTGGGCGTGGCCGCCACCGCCGGCAACGGTTCGGCATCGCTGACGTGGGCGCCACCGGCGTCCGATGGCGGAAGCCCGGTCACCGGGTACAACGTCTACGTCGGGACCACCGCAGGTGGCGAGTCGACCGTCCCGGTGAACGATGCTCCGCTGGCCGCCGATGCGACGTCGTTCACGGTGCCGGGTCTGACGAACGGCACGCAGTACTTCTTCATCGTCAAGGCGATCAATGCGATCGGCGAAGGCTCGGCTTCCAACGAGGTCGAGACCACGCCGTCGGGAACTGCGGCCACCGCGCCCGACGCGCCTGCGAGTCTTGCGGCAACGGCCGGCGACGGTTCCGTGTCGTTGACGTGGGCGCCTCCCGCGTCCGATGGTGGAAGCACGATCACGGGCTACAACGTGTACATCGGAACGGCGGCCGGTGAGGAGTCGGCGACGCCGGTGAACGCGTCACCGCTCGCGGCGGATGCGACGTCGTTCCTCGTACCCGGTCTGACGAACGGCACGCAGTACTTCTTCGTCGTCAAGGCAATCAACGCGGTCGGTGAGAGTGCCGCCTCGAACGAGGCCGACGCGACACCGTCGGGCGCGTCGGCGACGGTCCCGGGCGCGCCGACCAACTTCACGGCGTTCGACTGCCGGGCGAATGTGCGGGTCACGTGGGATGCGCCGACCGCCGATGGTGGAAGCCCGATCACGGGCTACAACATCTACGTCGCGACGACGCCCGGCGGCGAGACGGGCACGCCGGTCAACACGGTGCCGATCGGCGCGGATGTGCGGAGCTTCACCGTGCGAGGGCTCGTGGTCGGGACCCAGTACTACTTCATCGTCAAGGCGATCAATGCGATCGGTGAGAGTGCCGCCTCGAACGAGAGCTCCGCGACCCGGAGGCCCAGCCCGAGTGCGCCCGACGCGCCGAGGAAGCTCCAGGCGGCCGCAGGCCCGGGCGGCGTCACGCTGATCTGGGTCGGGGCCGCGTACGACGGTGGGAGCGCGATCACGGGCTACAACGTCTACATCGGCACGACGCCCGGCGGTGAGTCGGCGACCCCGGTGAACGCGGCGCCGCTGGCTGCCAACGCGACGGGCTACACGGTCACGGGGCTCGCCAAGGGCGTCCGGTACTACTTCACCGTGAGAGCGATCAACGCGGTCGGTGCGGGCGCGCCCTCTCATGAGCGCAACTCGAAGCCGGCGCCGGTGCCGGTCGTGATCTCGACCAGCTGGATCGACGATCGGAGCCGCCGACTGTTCTGAGCCGTTCCGGTAGTCGACCGGGCGGCCAGGCCCGACGGCGGACCTCTGGGTCCGCCGTCGGTAGAGATGCGAAGATGCGGTGTGGGCGGACACCGAAGCATCAGTCGCGTCCGCGTGCTGGGCGGTGTCCAGTGCGTGGCGTCCGACGGAACCGTCGTCGATCTTCCGAGCGCGAGCCAGCGTCGGCTGCTCGCGATCCTCGCGCTGCACTCACCCCGTCGTCTTCGATCGGAGTGGCTCGCAGACCTGTTGGGGCTCTCGCCCGGTGCACTGCGCACCTCGGTATCGCGGCTGCGTTCCGCAGTCGGCACCGACGTGCTGCAGACGGCGAGCACCGGGTACTCGCTCGTCACCGACGTCGATGCTTCCGAGTTCTCGGTTGCGGTCGGCGACGCGGCGGACGCCGACGATCGTCTGCGGGCGCTTGCGAAGGCGCTCTCGAGCTGGACCGGGCCCGCGCTCGAGGAGTTCCGCGGCGAAGGCTGGGCCGACGGTGAGATCGCGCGGCTGACCGAGATGCACGCCGGTACGGTCGACGAATATGCCGACGAGCTGATCGCGGCACGACGGCCGGCGGAAGCGGTCGCGATCCTCGAGCAACAGATCGGCCTGCACCCGTACCGTGACCGGTCGCGCGGACTGTTGATTCGGTCGCTGGCGAGCGGGGGGCGGCAGGCCGACGCGCTTCGTGCGTTCCAGCAGTACCGGTCGTTGTTGATCGAGGAGCTCGGAACCGAGCCGTCGCCCGAGGTGGTCCGCATCGAACGGCGGGTCGCGACGGGTTGGGACGGTGCCGACCTCGACGCGCCCGCCACCGGCGAGCTCGCCTCCGGCGTCGCCGCGGGTGTCGACGTGCCGTTGCCGAGCCCGTTGGCAAACGGAGCCGGGTTCGTGGGCCGCGCCGAAGAGCTCGGCGCGCTCGCGTCGGCGCTCGAGCTGGTCGCGACCACGGGACTGCGCAGCATCGTGCTCGCGGGCGAACCCGGCATCGGCAAGACGTCGTTGCTGGCGGCGTTCGCGCAGTCGGTCGCGACGGCGGCGGACGCAACCGTGCTCTACGGATCGTGCGACGAGACGGCCGTTCCGCTGCAACCCTTCCGCAGCGTGCTCGCGGCCTGCGTCGAGCACGCGCCGAGTGAGCTCCTGATCGAGCACGTTGCGCGCTGTGGCGGCGAGCTCTCGCGGATCTGTCCGCCGTTGGGCACGCGCGTCGCGACTATGCCCGCGCCGACCGCAGCCGACGACGCGACCGAGCGTTTCCTCGCGTTCGAGGCCGCCGTCGACCTCTTCCGCAGGATCGCGGCGCGGCGCCCGCTGCTCCTCATGCTCGACGACCTCCAGTGGGCCGAGCCGACCGCGTTGCTGATGTTGCGGCACCTTCTGCGCGAGCTTGCCGACGCGCCGGTTCTCCTCGTCTCGAGCAGCCGCGATCCCGGAGAGCGCGTCTCCGACGAGCTGCGGCTCGCGCTCGCCGACATTGAGCGCGGTGAGACACGTCGCCTGCAGCTCACCGGCTTCGGCGCCTCCGAGTTGGTCGATCTCGTGTCGGCCGCGACCCACGGCACCACGGCGATCGAGACGAGCGGTGCGGCCGAAGCGCTGCGCGACGAGACCGCGGGCCACCCGCTCTACGCATCGCAGCTGATCCGGTACTGGATCGAGTCGGGCCGTTTCCCTCGGCATCAGAGCGGCACGCCGACCGGGCCTGCCGCGCGCGCCGCGGCCGACATTCCGCGCAACCTGCGCGATGTGGTGTGGAGCCGTGTCCGCGCGCTCGGCGACGACACGTCGGAGGTGCTCACCGCAGCGTCGGTGCTGGGCGTCGACTTCGACGAGGACGTGCTCGTCGAAGTGCTCGACCTCGCGGAGACCGATGTCGTCGACGCGCTCGATGCCGCGGCGGGCGCGGGGCTGCTCGCGGGCATCGGAGCGGTCGCCCGGTCCCGACGGTTCGCGCACGCGCTGGTTGCGCACGCGCTGTACTCCGACCTCGGGCCGTCGAAGCGGGCGCGTCTGCACGAGCGGGCCGCGCGCACGCTGCAGAAGCGCTACGAGGTCGTGCCGGCCGATGTCGTCGTGCAGCTCGCGCGCCACTGCGAGCTCGGCGGACTGACCGCCGAAGCCCTGCACTGGTCGACCCGCGCCGGCGACGACGCGTTGGAGCATCTCGCACCGATCGAGGCGTCGCACCACTACCGCGTTGCGCTCGACATGGCGATCACCCTCGATCGCCCGGAAGCGGCGCGTGCCGATCTGCTGGTCCGGCTCGGCGATGCGCAGCACCGGTCGGGGGCACCCGAGGCCTTCGACACCCTCGAGCAGGGCGCCGAGCTCGCGCGGCGCTCGGGCGCGGATCAGGCGTTGATCCGCGCCGCGATCGCAGCCGACCGCGGGTTCATGCGGCTCGACAATCGCGCGTCGGAATACCTTGCGATGGTCGAGGCCGCGGTCGCGGTCGCCGATCCGGCCGACATCGCCACCTACGCGCGGTTGCTGGCGTTGCTCAGCCAGAGTGTCATCTACACACCCGATGTCGAGCGGCGGCTGGGGTTGGCGCACCAGGCACTCGATCTTGCGAACGACCACGACGACCCGACGCTCCTCGCGAGGATCGCGGCGCCGGTGTTGTACGCGCTGTGGGCGCCCGATTCTCGCGATCTCCGCACGCAGGTTGCGGCGAGAGCGGTCGAGTCGGCCGAGGCTTCCGGCGACCCGGGGCTCGTCTTCAGCGCGTATGTCGCCGCGTACAACGTGGCGATCGAGTCTGCCGATCACGTGACCGCCGCCCGCAGTCTCGCCAAGATCCGGTCGAGCGTCTCCAGTCTCGGGACGCCCTTCTTGCGCTGGACCGCGGGCCACTACGACGTGTTCGACGCGACGATGGCGGCGAAGTTTGCCGAGGCCGAGGCGATCGCCACCGCGAATCTCGATCTCGGCATGCAGATCGCGGCGCCCGACGCGTTCACGTTCTTTGCCGGTCAGCTGTTCGTCATCGGCACGTTCGCCGGCCGCCACGACGAGCTGTTCCCGCTCGTCGAGCAGGCGGCAATCGAGAATCCCGGTGTGCTTGCGTTCAAGCTGGCCTACGGGGTGATCTGCGACGCGGTGGGGCGCGACGACGATGCTCGCGCGATCCTTCACGAGGGCATGGCGCACGGCTTCGCCGAGCTCCCCGTCGACAACTTCTGGACGACATCGATCATCGGCTACTCGGTGATCGCGATTCAGCTCGAAGACGCCACCGCGGCGACCCAGTTGTTGCCGCTCATCCTGCCGTTCGCGAACGGCGTTGCGTTCAACGGCATCACGAGTCAAGGGCCGATCGCCGCGTACGTCGGGAAGCTCGCATCACTGGTCGGACTGCACGATGTCGCGGAGGAGAATCTGCTCCTCGCGATCGAGATCGCGACCGCGTTCGGCTGGACGTATCACCGGGCGACCACGCTGTTCGCGCTCGCGCAGGCGCGCCACCGTCGCCTCGGTTCGCTCGACGCCGAAGGGCGCGCGTGGCTGTCGGAGGCATCCGATCTGTGCCATGCCGGCGGGTTCCGAAGCTGGATCCGCTCGATCGACGCGCTCGCGGCCCGGTAACGGCGGTCGCTTACGCGGCGAGGGTGGTGGTGAGCTCTGCCAGCAGCCGCTCGGGACGCTCGGTGCCCTGAGCGCGGCGCGGTCGTCGCGGTGGCGCACGATGATTCCCTCCGATCGCATGCGCATGGCGCGCGGCACCACCATCTCCGGTGGCGGTGCGCGAACGCCCTCCAACCTCAGCACCTCCCCGCTGGAACATCTTGCGGCTGCTGCCGCCGGACCGGCCCACAGCAGCGTCGAACGCAGCTGCTGCTCGCCCGATACCGCTACGGCCGTCATGCGATAGGTGTCGTGGAGTACCCGCACGACGACGCCCTCTCTGATCAGCGACGTCAGCTGCTTGCGACTGACGCTGAGATCCACGGCGGCCGAACCCCGGAACACGCCCGAGCGATCGCGCGCTCAGACGCGAGACGATGCCCGCCGGCGACTCTTGTTGCACGCAATGCCCTCACAGGGAAGCCACGGGAACAAAGTGCCCCGGTGCCCCGGGCGTTGCCGCACCGGAGGGGAAGACGTGGAGGGGGGACCTGAGCGGGGTGGGTTCGGTCAGCTTGGCTTCGCGTAGGACTGCGCAGCACTCGTGTCGAACTCAAACCCGACCACCGGCTCATCACTCGTGACCCACGCATCGTGTCCTGGTTCGATCACGTACGCGTCGCCCGCCACTACGTCTTGTTCTGTTCCGTCGTCGTGAACGATGTGCATACTCCCGGCGACAACCGTCCCGACGTGGTGCGTCTGACAACTCTCGGTGCCAGCGATCGGCTTGATGCATTCCGACCAGCGCCAGCCCGGTTCAAGAGTCATCCGTGCGGCCTTGATGCCACCGAGGTCGACGACCTCCATGCGGGTCTTGTTGGGAGTCCGCACCTCGTCGGCCGATCCGAAACCCTTCTTCACGATTCCCGCCATTGCAATCTCCTCCGATGTCGTTGCTCGCACCGATGCGCATATTGCCCGGTAGGAGCGTGTTATGCCAGGGCCGGGTCGGCTATCTGGCGGCTCCGGCGATGAAGGTGGCGACGATGTAGGTGGCGTGGCGGTCGAGGCTGACGCGGGCCCGGTCGTAGCGCATGGTGGTGCGCGGATCCGCGTGGCTGGCCGCTTCTTGCACGTCGCGCAGCGGCACCCCAGCATCGAGGGCGGCGGTGATGAAACCTTGGCGCAGCGTGTGCGGTCCGACCCGTTTGGTGATCCCGCTCTCGCGTTCGCCGACCGCGAGATCGACCGTGCGGGCGGTGCGGGGCGCGAGGGGGATCAGCACGGTCTTGGCGCCCTTGCGCACGACCGTGAGGGTGCGGTGGCCGCGTTCGAGGCCGAGTGCTTCGATGCGGGCGTTGCAGGCTTCCGAGACCCGCAGACCGTTCAGGGCGAGCAACGCGATGAGGGCATGGTCGCGGGCACCGCCGAGGCCGGCGACGACGAGCATCGCGCCGAGCTCGTTGCGATCAAGTCCGGTCGCGTGCGATTCGTAGTCCAGTCGCGGGCGGCGCACGTGCACGGCTGGGGAATGCTCGACGATGCCTTCCTGTTCGGCGTAACGGTAGAAGCACGTCACCGTGCACAACCGCCGAGCGACCGTCGCCCGTGCCTTCCCCACGGCTTCGAGGTGACGGGCGAACGCCTCGATGTGAGCACGACGCGCGTCGAAGAGGCCGAGACCATGACCGGCGCAGTAGCTGGCGAACTGGCGGAGGTCGAGGGTGTACGCCTCGAACGTCTTGCCCGAGTAGCCGGCCAGGAACCCGGCGAGCGCGTAGCGCTCCAACTCGGTGAACGGCTCCGACACGACGACCGCGGGCACAAACGAAAGACCAGGAACAGACGTGACGGGCTCCAATCCGAGAAGGGTTGAAGCCCCCACGTCGACCGTTCAGACCCGCCCACCTGAGCGTCGCACCCGCATTGCCATAACACGCTCCTACCGGGCAATTTGTGCGGCTATCCGGTGGGCAGTGATCCGATGAGAGCAGCGATGTCGCCGGGCGGCGTCGAGTACGCCCTCAAGCCACGCTCGACGAGTGACCGATCGCACGGATGCGAGTGGAAGTACGCCACGATCGGCGTCCAACGATCCGGGCGATTTCTCGCCACCTCGGTCACCAGGCGGAGTTCAAGTGCAACGGTAGGAACGCTGAACTCGCCGCACGATACGAGATCGAAGTGGACCCAAGGTCCCGAGCCAACACACTCGCCCGTGTCAGTTTCAGCGTCGATCTCGACCGTGCTCAGCTCGACCGTGACGCCGTCCAGGCTGAGACGTGCGATGTACTGGTTCGCATCACCGAGCCACATCGGCGCGTCCTCCACTTCAACAACGTCGACCAAGGACGCCACCCACGAGTCGATCGCGTCACGCCGTCGAAGGAGTAGGTCGATGTCGCTCGCTGGCATCTCGATTCCACGCAGGACGCACGACGCGGTCCCGACGAGGCGGAAGTCGGCATCAGGCACCCGAGGAAGAATCCCTTCCAAGACGTGCTGCACGTCCGATCCGTCCAAGCCCACGCTGACGAACCTACGGCGAGGGCGATGGTCACGCCATATCTGCCAGTGAGACTGTGGTCGTCGTTGTTCGCGGTTCTTGGCCGGCTGGTTCCGGTCGGGGTCGCGGATGACGGTCAGCGCGGTCTGGTCTGACCTGTCGAAGTACTTGTTTGCTCGGAGTGCGTGTCGATCGGACGGTGCTGGAGAAGGGCACGCCCCGTTCCGGAGGGTGACCGAGCCGGCTGCGCAAACAGCTGACTCGACACGGTCTCCTTCCCGGGACGTGCGTGCCACCCCTCGACCGTTTGAGAGAGAAGGGATGGCAATGACCATCGTAGATAGCTCGCGTCTCATCGCGGGTGGAGTCGACACGCACCTCGATACCCATGTCGCGGCTGCGCTCGACGCGAACGGCGGCGTGCTTGGTGTCGAGTCGTTCCCCACAACGACCGCCGGGTTCGCGCAACTGCACGAATGGTTGTGCGCGTTTGGTCCCATCGGCCGGGTCGGTGTCGAGGGCACCGGCGCGTATGGCGCAGGTCTGTCTCGTTATCTGCAGTCGTGTGGGCTGGTCGTGATCGAGGTGGATCGCACGAACCGTCAGGTCCGCCGGATGTTCGGCAAGTCCGATCCGGTCGACGCCGTCGAAGCGGCCCGCGCGGCGGTGTCGGGCCGCGCGTCGGGGATCGCGAAGACCGCGGACGGCAACGTCGAAGCGATCCGCGCGTTGCTGATCGCGCAACGTTCCGGCCGCCAGGCCCGCGCTCGTTGTTTGAATCAGATCCGCCACCTGGGCTTCACGGCCCCCGATTCATTGCGCGAACAGTTCCGTGATGTCTCCAAAGCCCACCTCGCCCGCCGCGCCGCGGCGCTCCGTCCCCGACCGAACGGTGACCCGGTCATGCACGCGACGAAACTCGCGATGCGGACCCTCGGCCGACGCGCACTCGCGATCGACGACGACATGCACGAACTCGAGGTCGTCGTCGGTGAACTCGTCAGCGCGACCGCTCCCGCACTCCTCGCCTGTCATGGCGTCGGTGTCGACACCGCCGCGATCCTGCTCGTCGCCGCGGGCGACAATCCCGAACGGATCCGCAACGAAGCCGCGTGGGCGCACCTGTGTGGCGTCGCGCCCCTCGAGGCCTCATCGGGCAAACATCGCCGGCACCGGCTCAGCCCGGGCCGGGAACCGACAAGCGAACCATGCGCTCTGGCGGATCGTGTTCACCCGCATGAGCAGCGACCCGCGCACCCGCAGTTACGTTGAACGACGCAGCGAAGAAGGCCTCACCAAACGCGAGATCATGCGCGTCCTGAAACGCTACGTCGCACGCGAGACCTACCAGCTGCTTCCACGCGGCTGACCCCGACCTGGGATCGCGGCCTGACCCAATAACTGCCCGACACCGACACCGGTTGTCCTCCGATCGATACGTCGGCCGCGATCCCAACCAACCGCCGACACCGCATGGCCTGATAAGAGCCCGCCCTCACTCGAGTGGCCCATCACTGGTCTGCCAGCACCGTCGGAAAGCACCTTGACAACACATAGGAGCATCGATCGGGCGCTTCCGTAACGAGCGCGGATCTCGGAGATGAGCGGTTGACGACGGCGACTGCGACTGCGACTGCGACAGTGTGGGTTTGGAAGGCGGCGCCGAGTGTCCCGGTGAGCGAGGCTCGCGCCTACGTGCCAGGAGGTGTGTAGGCGACGTTTTGGGAGGTCGCTTGATCGATCTCGTCGGCCGTGAGTAGCACGGTCGTTTTCACGGCAGCGAGGCCTGTCGCGGAGACCGCGAGGCCGAGGGCGGCGGCTGCGACGTTGCCGGGAAGGTCGACGATGACGATCGCGTCCGCAGTGCCGAACGCGAAGTAGAAACTCTCCATCTTGCCGCCCAGACCCTTGACGGCCTTGCGTACCGCTTCGGTGCGCGCGGTGCCGCCCGTCTTCATCAGGCCCTTCACGCCTTCGGGGCTGTACGAAGCGGAAACCAAGTATTTCGCCATCCTGGGACCCCCTTCCTCGGCGACGCCGAGGTTCTGCGCAGCCTCCCACCGCGTCCCGACCCTGTCCACGGGCGGCTTCCATATCGAGCGCCGAGCGGGCATTATGGGCGGGTGTCGTGAGGGATCTCGGTGTTGCAGCGCTGGCCGTTGCGGGAGGAGGGGCCGTGGTGCGGCTTCGGAAGAGTCGGTCCGACTCGGGAGAAGTATGCGGGAAGGCTCGTTCCGACGAACGGCGTCGGCGCAGCGGTAGAGGTTGGGGACCGTTCAGCGGCGGTCAACTGACGACCATCATCGTCACGTTCGCGATCTTGATGTTGTTTCCGGTCGGCGCGTGGGCGTTGTCGTTCACGAACGTCGCGATCACCGATCCGGGTGGCGTGAACCGAGCCAAGGTCGACAGCACTGGCGCACTCAAGATCGGCGACGGTACGGGGCCGCTCACCGTCGATGGCATCACGTCGGCCCGTCCGATCGCGCCAGCGAGCGCGTGGAGCGCCTCGGAGGACGCGACGTTCTCGGCCATTGCACGGCTGCTCGGCCCGACCACGAGCGCGGTGTCGATCACCAGCCTCGACGCGTCGCACGACGACGCTGCCGGTCGCGAGCTCTTCCTATACGCCGCTGTGATCCCCGCCGCCGCGACGACGTGCGCCACCGCGAACTGGACGTCGTCCTTCACGCTGTTCCACGTCCGCCAGGTCCCCTTGGGCGACAGCTTCGTGCAGAGCTTTCCGACGCCGCTGCGGGTGCCCGCGCCGGCGGCGGGGTCGAAGCTGTGTATCGCCATGGCCACCGACGCCGGCGTGATGACGGTGAACGCGTCCGGCTTCTACGGCTGAGGCCGGCGATGTCTCCTACTGCAACGCGTTTGGGGTGAAGGAACGATCGAGTACCGGTTCCAATCGCCCGGCGGGAGTGCTTGGAGACGGCATGGCGCTGGCCTCTCGCGCCGAAGTTCTCGGGTGTATTCGCAACCAGCCAACTCCCGCAGGTTGCGGCACGACAGACCAACCTTCCGGGTGAACGCCGCAACAGGCACCGCTCTCCGATTGGTATCGCTGACGGAGCGATTGGCGCTGCGGCTGGGTACGCGTTGGGCCGGGATGTGGGTGCGATCCCGGCATCGTCAGATCACTTAGCCACGCCGAACTGCCTGATTGAGGATGGTGGTGGCGTTGCGGGGTTCCGTAGCGTCTCGGGATGCTCGGCGGGTTCGCTCTCGAACCGCCTGTCGCCTGCGGGTTGGCTTTCGATCGATCGGCTGCTCGTCGGGTGTCCCGGCCGTGGTGTGGCTCGAAAGAGGCGCGCAGGATCACCCGAATCAGGAGTGCCCGCCACGGTTCTTCCATCAGCTTCAAGGAGGAACCATGAGTGTGATCATTGGGATCGATCCGCAGAAGCGGTTGCATGCGGCGTGCGCGATCGATGAGACCGAACGCGAGGTCGCGCACTTGCAGGTCTGTGCCGGCGAGTGCCAGCTCGAGGAGCTGCTCGCGTGGGCGGCTCCGTTCGCGTCGCGGACGTGGGCGATCGAATCGGCGGGCGGGCTCGGCTATTTGTTGGCTCAGCAATTGATCGGTGTCGGGGAGTGCGTCGTCGATGTGCCGGCCACGCTCTCGGCGCGGGTCCGGGTGTTGGGTTCGGACCGTTCGAACAAGAACGACCCGAACGATGCGCGGGCTGTTGCGGTCGCGGCGCTGCGCGCACCATCGGTCGCTGCGGTGCGACGCGAGGATCACGTCACCGTGTTGCGGCTCTTGGCCAAGGCCCATCTCGATGCGGGTCGTGCTCGGAGCAAGGCCTGCTCGCGCCTGCATGCCCTCGTTCGCGAACTTGTCGCGGGCGGGATCCGCAAAGAAGTCGCGGTGTCACAGGCTGAAACGGTCCTCGCGGAGATCGAACCCGCGAACGCGGTGCAGCGTCAGCGGCTCGAGCTCGCGTATGAGCAGCTCGACGACATCGGTCGCCTCGACGCGAAGTTGAAGCGTTCCAAGGCCCGCGTCGCCGACGCGGTGACGACATCGGCGACGACGCTCACCGACCTGTACGGAGTCGGACCGATCATCGCCGCGATCCTGATCGGCTACACCGGCGACGTACACCGCTTCGCGACCGCGGGTCACTTCGCCGCGTACAACGGCACCGCGCCGATCGAGATGAGCTCGGGAGGTCGGGTGGTGCATCGTCTCAGCCGCCGCGGGAACCGGACCCTGAACCACGCGATCCACATGGCGGCCGTCACTCAGATCCGTCACGCGGAGAGCGAAGGCCTCCACTACTACGAGACGAAGATCGCGGCCGGGAAAACGAAACGCGAAGCGCTGCGCGCTCTGAAGCGACGCATCAGCGACCGCGTCTACCGCCAGCTCCTCGCCGACACTCAAAAGTGGGTCCGGGAGGACAACCAGGGAACGACATTCAAATCCGCGCGACCGGCCCAAGCCCTGAACGCCGGCACTTCGGAGCAGTCACTCCCGGACCCGACAGCAACGCTACGCACACCAGCCCGCCATGTCACGGGCCACCCCCGCGCGCCCAAACACCCCGCCAGAAGAACCTCTTGACACAAAGAGGGATCGATCTGCTCGCCGAAGGTGACGTCTTCGGCTCGTCGATCTCCCACTCGAGATGCCCTCGCATAACGAGCGCAGAGCGGGCAATCTGCTCGGGTTCGCGATTGCAAGCGCGGAGACGGATGCGGGCGAGATATCACGACCCTGAGCCGGCGTTTGGGGACGCGGAGCAACGACGATGGAGCCGCTCGTCGGGTGCAGCTCGACGCTCACTGACGCGCCGTTCGGGTTGCTCAGCATGCACGACCGTCGCGTTTCGATCGCTCGTTCGCGGTGGTGCCTGACCGCGCTTCGGGGCGCTACAGCGAATCGAGCGAGGGCCAGGGCGGACCCTTGCGCACGACGTCTAGGAACGCCACTCCTGATTCCCTGCCGGGTTTGTGGTCGCCTCGACGCCAGCCGTGCGCGGCGACTATCGCGAGTACGAGTCCCCGGCACTCGCCCACGAGATCTTGGTCAACGCCCGGGTAGCACTCGCTGACCGCTTTCGGCACCCAACCGAGATCGAACTCGACCGGCCCGCTGACACAGTTCTCGAAATCTACGAAGAGCGGCCCCTTCTTCGTGTTGAGCACGTTCCACGGGTGGGGCTCGCCGTGCAGCAGCTGCTCCGCTGCGCCCCGGTCGACGATCGACCGCCGCAAACTCCCGAGCCTGTCGGCGAGAAGCTCCCGATCCTCTCCTGTGAGATCCGGAGTGACGTCGCGACGTGCAACCCAAAGTTGAACGTCCGCGGCTCGATCCGTGAAGTGCGGCGTCGCGACATCGACCTGCCGCATGACGTCATGCAGACGCTCGAGCGCGTGCGCATAGTCCTTCGGCGAAACCTCTCGAGACTGCGCATTTTCGAAGTAGGTCAACATGGCGATCTCGAAGCCGTCTCGCACGAAGACGCGTGGCTCGACTCGAGGTTCCAGAACAGCCACCGGGCCGTCGGTCTCCGCGAGCCGTTGAACTACTTCAAGTTCTCGCTCTGCGCCCACCGCCGCCGAGAAAACTCGATAGCCAATTGGCGCGATCCGGGCGACGACATCGCATGGCATCAGGCGGACGACAAGCCGGTTGGAGTCGCTGAGAACGACCGCGTCATCGACGGCCAGGCCAAGCGCTGATGCGGCCGAGATCGCCGCGACGCGCGCACGTCGCCCCTCCGCTGCTTGCATCGTCGTGGGGCCTCCCGCCTGCGCATTGACAGAACACTCGCAACGTGCGTCAGGCGCGCACCACGTTACGAGGCTACCGATTGGGGCGACGGCAAATTCCGCCAGAATCACGGCGTTCAGCCCGCTGGCGAAGCGCCGATAGCGCTCGATGTGCGGACGGGTCGCCGCCAGATCCGCGGGTTCGCCGTCGGCCGGCGCGTCCCAGAAGTGCCGTGAGGGGACGTTCGCGATCGCGAGCAACGGCGAGCCGACACGGCACATCACGCGCGCCACATCTGCCGTTATACGGGTGATCGCTGTCAAGAGGGGTCCTGGTCGACGCGGGTGATGAGTTTGTCGAAGAGGGCGGCTCGGTCGGTTTGTCCGTGTTGGTGGGCGTGGTCGCGTTGGCGTTCGAGGGTGGGCCGGAACTCGAT
>JBBSEC010000028.1:0-43207 GCA_038240075.1 Acidimicrobiia bacterium | reverse complement strand
GTCGAGCCGCTCGGCGTGAAGATCCACACGATCCGAGGTCGGGGGTACCTCGCGACCCTCGATCGCGACTGAGGCGCCGCACCGCCGCCCCTGCCAAGTTTTGACACGGACCGTGGTGCTCCGAGCGCGCGCGTGCCAGAGTAGAACGATGATGTTCTCGAGCGTTCGGGTGCGTGGGGTTCTCGCGGCGATCGGCGTCGTCGCCCTGTCGGCGGTGCTCGCGGCGCCGACCCGATCGAGGGCCGCGGCGGCGGCCAAGCCCTCGATTCCGGCCGGTTTCACCGACTCGGTGGTCTGGAAGAACCTGAACGCGCCGACGGCCGTCGCGTTCTCACCCGACGGCAGGGTCTTCGTCGCCCTGAAGAACGGCGTGATCGACGAGTTCGCGAGCCTGGCGGCGAAGAAGCCGACCGTGCTCAAGAACCTGGCGAGCATCGTCGACGACCCCGGCGACCGGGGCCTGCTCGGGCTCGTCGTCGATCCGCAGTTCAACACTGCGGGACACCGGTTCGTCTACGTGCTGTTCACGCTGGACGCACCGCCCGGGGGTACCGCGCCGACGTGGAACGACCACTGCCCGACGCCGCCGGGCGAGGCGATCGACGGCTGTGTCGTCACCGGCGAGCTCGCCAAGATCGCGGTCAACGCCGACGGAACCGCGGGTGCCGTGACCGCGCTCATCCGGGGCCAGTGGTGCCAGCAGTTCACGAGCCACTCGATCGGTCACCTCGCGTTCGGCCCCGACGGCGACCTCTACGTGAGCGGCGGCGAAGGCGCCAACTACACCGACCAGATCGACTACGGGAACTGGGGCGGCTCGCTTCCGAACACGCCGACACCGGTGAACCCGTGCGGGGACCCGCCCGGCGGAAAGGGTGTGGCGCTCACCTCGCCGACGGCCGAGGGCGGATCGTTGCGCGCGCAGAGCCCGCGCCGTCCGGCGGGACAGCCGGTACTGCTCAACGGCGCGCTGCTGCGGGTCGACCCCGCGACGGGCGCGGGCGTGAGTGGAAACCCGATGTACAACGCCGCGAGCCCGAGCTCGAACGCCTCGCGGATCATTGCGTACGGCTTCCGCAACCCGTTCCGGTTCACGTTCCGGCCGGGAACGGGGGAGATCTGGGTCGCCGATGTCGGTGAGGACTCGTGGGAGGAGATCGACCGCGTCGTCTCGCCGACGGTGAAGCCGGCGCCCGACTACGGATGGCCCTGCTACGAAGGCACTCCGAAGAACACGAAGTGGCAGGACTTCAACGTCTGTACGTCGTTGTACGCGTCGACCGGAACGTCGAAGTCGATCGCGCCCTACGACGCGTACGACCACGGCGATCCGCTCGGGCCGGGCGACACGTGCGGGACGGCCGGTGGCTCGTCGGTGATCAGTGGGATCGCGTTCAACGCGCCCAACTCGAACTACCCGGCGTCGTACAAGGGAGCCCTGTTCTTCGGAGACCATTCGCACAGTTGCATCTGGGTCGAGACCAGGAACATTCTCGGTTTCCCGAGTCGCTCGACACTGAAGACGTTCGTCGACGACTCTGCCAACCCGGCTCCGGTCGACCTCGAGACCGACCCCGTCTCCGGCGATCTGTTCTACGTGAACATCGACGCGGGCACAATCCACCGCATCACGTACCAGGCTCCGTAACACCGCGTTCCCGGTTCAACCGCCGGGATCAACCGTGCGTGGACATGCCGCCGTCGAGCGGGATCACGGCCCCGGTGAGATACGAACCCGCGCGCGATGCCAGGAAGATCACCGCGCCGGCCGCGTCTTCCGCGCGCCCGATCCGTCGCAACGGGACGCCCGACGCGACCATCTCCTCGCCGCCTTCGGCGTCGAGCACGAACGCCATCATCTTCGAGCGGAACGGGCCGGGCGCGATCGCGTTGACGGTCACGTGATCACGTGCGAGACGGTGCGCGAGCTGGCGGGTCAGCATGTGCACCGCGGCCTTGCTCGCGGCGTACGCGTAGGCCTCCATCGCGGGGACGCGGATGCCGTCGATCGAGCCGATGTTGATGACGCGGGCGGGGTCGTCGGCGTCGGCCGCCGCGCACAGCTGGGTCATCAACGCCGTGGTGAGGTTGAACACCGCCTTGACGTTCGTCGCGAGGACCTTGTCCCACGCGTCGTCGGGGTACTCCAGGAGGGGAGCGCCCCACGTTGCTCCCGCGTTGTTGACGAGGAGGTGCACCTTCTCCTCCCGGTCGCCGATCGCGGCTGCGAGCCTGTCGCAGCCGGCCTTCGTCGACAGGTCGGCGGGGATCGAGATGCACGAGCCGAGTGCGCGCAGTTGCTCGGCGGCGGCGTCGCACACCGCCTCCTTGCGCGAGGAGATGTACACCGTCGCGCCTGCGGACACGAGGCCTTCGGCGATCATCAGCCCGATACCCCGTGATCCGCCGGTGACGACCGCGACCTTGCCGGAGACGGAGAACAACGCGTCGGTATCCATGTTCGGAAGCTATCGCCGCAACGCGCTCCTCGTCGCCTGCACGTAACGTCGAGGCATGGATCTCCTCGACGCGTTGCGCACGACCGGTTCGGTACGCGAGTTCACGGCGGAGCCCGTCGCCGACGCGGTGCTGCGACGTGTGCTCGACACGGCGCGCTTCGCACCGAGCGGTGGGAACCGTCAGGGCTGGCGGATCGTCGTGATTGCGGATCCCGCGACCCGGCGGGCACTGCGCGATCTGTACCTGCCGGGTTGGTACGACTACCTCGCCATGGCGAGCGCGGGGCTCACGCCGTGGGCGCCGGTGACCGATCGCGCGGCGGAGGCCGCGGCGCTGAGCGCGGCGCCCGGGATTGCCGCCACGGCTACGGCCGGCGCGGGAGGGTTCGCCGAGCACCTCGATGTGGTCCCCGTGCTGCTCGTGTTGTTCGCCGACCTTCGCGCGCTGGCCGCCGTCGACCGCGAGTACGAGCGGTACCAGTTCGCGGGCGGTGCGTCGGTGTATCCGTTCGCGTGGAACCTGCTGCTGGCCGCGCGCGAAGAGGGTCTCGGAGGCGTCATCACGACGATGGCGACCCGGCGTGAGGCGGAGGTCAAGGCGCTGCTGGGCGCGGGCGACGAGCTGGCGCTGGCCGCGGTGATCGCGCTCGGTCATCCGGTGCGCCAGGCCCGGCGCCTCACGCGCACGGCGGTGGAAGGGTTCGCCACCGTCGACCGGATCGACGGCGACCCGTTCGCCGGGCAATGAACGGGAGAGAACGCCGCCGGCGTGCGCATGCGAAGATGACGCCGTGAAGGTTGACCCGGGCCTGGCCGGATTCGACGCCGGACGCCTGGCCCGCATCGAGGAGCACCTTCGGACCCGGTACGTCGAACCGGGCAAGATCGCCGGTTGCCAGGTTCTGGTCTCGCGCCGCGGTCAGGTCGCGCTCTCGTCGTCGATCGGATCCATGGATCTCGAGCGCTCGAAGCGCGTCTACGACGACACGATCTGGCGGCTGTACTCGATGACCAAGCCGATCACCGGCGTCGCGCTGCTGTCGTTGTACGAACGCGGCCTCTTCGAGCTGAGCGATCCGGTTGCCCGCTTTCTGCCCGAGTGGCGCGACGTGATGGTGAAGGAACGCGCTCCTGATGGAACCGCGCATCTGGTTCCGCCGGCTCGGCCGATGTCGATCCGCGACGTGATGATGCACATGGGTGGCATCGGCTACGGCCCGCGCGCCGCGCGCCTCGACCTCGCGTCGCTCGCTTCGTCGAACCCGGCGTCGGGCCTCGGCCGCGATGTGACGCTCGAGAAGTTGAGTCAGATTCTCGCGGCCGAGCCGCTGCGTTCGCATCCCGGCACGCGTTGGCTGTATTCGTGGTCGACCGACATCTGCGCGCGGCTCGTCGAGGTCGTGTCGGGCCAGCCGTTCGACGAGTACCTGCGCGCCACGATCTTCGATCCGCTCGGGATGAGCGACGCCGGTTTCTCGGTTCCCGATTCTGAGATCGACCGCTTCGCTGCCTGCTACGGCCGCAACGCGGAGAAGCACCTCGTCCTCACCGACGATCCGCTCGAGAGCCGCTACCGGAAACCGCCGGCGCTGCTGTCGGGTGGTGGCGGTCTCGTCGCAACGACGGCGGATTACCTGCGGTTCTGCCGCATGCTGCTCAACGGCGGCGAGCTCGACGGCGCGCGCCTGCTCAGCCGCAAGACGGTCGAGCTGATGAGCGCGAACCATCTCCCCGGTGGTGGCGAGCTGCGCGAGTTCGCGCACCCGGGTGGTTACGGCGAGGTCGGGTTCGACGGGTCGGGTTTCGGGCTCACGGTCGCGGTGGGTCTCGGACCGACGCGGACGCAGTCGGTCGGTTCGGTCGGCGAGTACATGTGGGGCGGTCTGGCGTCGACGCTCTTCTGGATCGATCCCGCCGAGGCGATGATCGTGATCTTCATGACCCAGCTGATCCCGTCGGGCACGTTCAACTTCCGCGGCCAGCTCCACGCCCTCGTGCATGGCGCCATCAACGACTGACTGTTCTCTTACCCGCGCGTACGACAGTGGTTACCCGGAGCAGGCGCAGCAGTGGCAATCAGTGCTGCACACAACGGCGCAGCGCACGCGCATGCGACCATGATTACGGCGCACCGGTGGTGTAGTCGGTGAAGCCGGAGGGTGCGTGGGGGCCGATGCTCGCGTGCTCGAAGATGCCCCAACCTTCCTGGCCTTCGAAGGTGACCCGCGCGACGTAGTCGGTGATCGAGAACGCAGCCGCGCCGATCACCGCGGGGTCGGTGTGGTCGTAGACCCCGCCGTCGACCCACTCTTCACCCATCCAGCGCCCGTGGTTCCAGTTCGGATCGCTGCTGTAGCCGGTGCCGATCGCGAGCGGGATGCCGAGGATGGGCTCGACGTCGAGCGTCGACACCTTGCCGTCGCGCGTGCGCAGGTCGAACGACGCGTGCGTCGGGTTGCGGCTGCCCGACTGGTACGTGATCTCCGGCAGCGGCCAGCCGAGCTGCTCGACGGGCCGCCCGGTCGCTTCGGGCCAGACCCGCACCGCGAGGTTCGTGTGCCGGATGCCGTACATGTCTTCCTCGACCATGAGGTGCATCGCGAAGTCGTCGAAGCGCAGCGGTACCCAGCACCACCACATGCCTTCGAACTCGCGCGGCTGACCGGGAGGCTCGGCCTCGCCGACGGGACGGATACCCCACGAGCGGTCGCGCGTCGCCGTGAACCGCTCGGGTGTCACCGCGACCGTCTCGCCGTCGAAGCGCAGTTCACCGGTCCAGGTGCCGACGCCCGCGAAGCGCGACGCGTCGAGCAGGATCCGGTCGCCCTGCCGGCGGATGTGCTGCGGTTCGGAGATCGGCGCGTACTCCGACTCCCACAGCAGGTCGAACCCGAGCCCGTGGTCGTCGCCGTCGCAGATCAGGCGGAGCTTCTTGAACGGCTCGACGACCTCGATGCGGTACGGACCCACCTCTTGCTTCATCCGGTCGTCGGGACGTCGGCCCGATGTGCGCACCGCCCATTGCCGGTCGCCGCGGCGCACCGTCGCGTACGCGTCGATCACGCCGAGGTTCGGATACACGCCGAGCCCGGTGATGAAGTACGCGTCGGCCTCGTGGTCGACACCTTGGAAGATGCACCGGTCGTAGAAGTTGCGGTCGCTCGTCGCCGTGTAGCGCATCGGCAGCGGTGCCTGATGGATCGGGTACTCGTCGAGCGGGTCGAACTGCAGCATCGGGGGCTCCCTCGTACTGGACGGCGAGCGACATGTTGTCGGTACGCTCCCACTCCGCGATGGACTTCGGCAAAGGGGACGCTGTGACGTACCGGGTGATCCAGTGGAGCACGGGCAACGTCGGGCACCACGCCCTGCGCCTCCTCGCCAACCACCCCGAGCTCGAGCTCGTCGGGCTCTGGGTTCACAGCGAGAGCAAGGCCGGCCGCGACGCCGGCGACCTCGGCGGGTTCGCGCCGACCGGCGTGCTCGCGACCAACGACGCCGACGCGCTGCTCGCGCTCGACGCCGATTGCGTCTGCTACACCGCGACCGCCGACCTGCGCCCGACGGAGGCGATCGCCGACATGGCCCGCATCCTGCGCTCGGGCAAGAACGTCGTGTCGAGCTCGGTCGTCCCGCTGATCTACCCGCCGCACGTCGAGCCCTCGATGCGTAAGCCGCTCGAGGAAGCCTGCGCCGAAGGCGGTGTGTCGTGCTTCACGTCGGGCATCGACCCCGGCTGGGCGAACGACCTGCTGCCGTTCGTGCTCACCGGAACGTGCGAGTACATCGAGTCGGTACGGATGATGGAGGTCGTCAACTACGCGACGTACGCGCAGCCGCAGGTGCTGTTCGAGACGATGGGTTTCGGGAAGGAGCTCGACGCGACGCCGTTGTTGCTCATCCCCGGTGTGCTGTCGTTCGCGTGGGGCGGAGTCGTCAAGGTGATCGCGGCGGGGCTCGGTGTGGAGATCGAGGAGCTGCGCGAGGTGCACGAGCGCCAACCCGCGCCCGACCGCATCGATCTCGGCTTCGGCGTGGTCGAAGCGGGCACCACCGCGGCGTTGCGCTTCGAGTTGCAGGGCATCGTCGACGGCGTGCCCAAGATCATTCTCGAGCACGTCACCCGCCTCGCCGACGAGCTCGCGCCCGAGTGGCCGCAACCCGCGGGCGACAGCGGCTACCGCGTGATCGTCACCGGCAACCCGAGCTACACGTGCGACGTGCAGATGATGGGTGACGACGGCGATCACAACACCGCGGGGCTCGTCGGCACTGCGGGCCGGCTCGTTAACGCGATCCCGGCGGTGTGCGCGGCGCCCCCGGGTCTGCTGTCGGTGCTCGATCTCCCGCTGATCACGGGCCGAGGGCTCATGCGCACAGGGCTCATGCGATGACCGGCGACGGGAAGTCGGAGAGCCGGCTCGCGTTCGACGCGCTCCTCAGCACCCTGGCCGAGGCGGCCGATCGCTACGCCGGGCCGGAGTGGGGCCTCTCGACTCCCGACGACATCGCGCTCGGGCTCCGCTCGGTTGCGCACCTGCTCGAGGGCGGCCTGGTCGGGCACTTCGAGGACGATCCCGCGCAGCCGGTGTTTCGGCGCATCGTGACGTCGACGCGGAAGTCGATGGGCGACAACGCCGATGCGATCTACTACGACGCATCGATCTCGTCGCAGTACTCGTACCGCGTGCGCGGACGCATCGCGGGCGCGATCTACGTGTCGTTCACCCTGGAGGCCGGCGGCCCCGACGGCGGGTTCCCCGAACGCACGGCCGGGGTGTTGAACGACTCGCAGTTCGATGTCGACGCCGACGGGCGCTTCGATGTGATGCTGGGCGGGACCGCGCGTGAGCGCAACTGGATCGCGCTTCCCGACGACGTGATGCGGGTCACGACCCGCCACTATTGGGAAGCGAAGGAATCGCCGGCCGCGCCACCGAGCCCCGACCTCGCGCTCTCCATCGAGGTGATCGCCGCGTCTGATGGCCCGCGGCCCGGCCCCCTCCCACCACCGAGCGACGCGTCGGTCGCGGAAGGTTTGCGCCGGGTGGAGCGCTACGTGCGGTCGCGTTCGCTCGACCAACCGAAGGCGGGTGAGGCGAACCAACCCGCGTTCGTGTCGCGTGAGCCGAACCGGTTTCCGCCTCCGGTTCCACCCGGTGATCATCCGCTCGCCGCGGCCGACGCGTCGTACAGCATGGCGCCGTACGTTCTCGGCCCCGACGAGGCGCTGGTCATCACGGCGCGTTGGCCCGAATGCCGCTGCGCGAACGTGACCCTCTGGAACCGCCACCTGCAGACCAACGACTACGCGCACCGGCAGGTCTCACTCAACCGCGCGCAGACGCAGCTCGAGCCCGACGGCAGCTTCGAGGTGGTGATCGCGCACCGCGACCCCGGCGTCGCGAACTGGATCGATACGGAAGGGCGCCCGTTCGCGATGGTGTTCTGGCGCTTCTTCCTGCCCGAAGGCCCGATCGAGACACCGCACGCGCGCGTCGTGCCGTTCTCGGCCCTTGTGGATCGCGGTTCCCGGCCGTAGCGTCTCGACGAACACCGGTTTTTGGGGCAGTGGGGGGCGTCATGGGCCAGGGACGGCAGTGGGTGCGCGGGTTGGTCGCGACCGTTGCGACGGTTGCGATCGGTGTCGGGGTCGCGCCGGTCGCCGCGCACGCGGCCGCGGCGCCGACCATCGTGGTGACGCCGCGTACGGGCTTGGCGAGCGGTCAGACCCTGCACGTCACGGGGTCGGGCTTCCCCGCCAAGCAGGACATCGCCGGCGTCGAGTGCCGGCGCGGTACCAAGGATCCGAATGACTGCGATCTCGGCAACGTCGCGTTCGTGAAGTCGGCCGTCGACGGCACCTTCTCGACGACGTTCACCGCGCACCGCACGCTGCTCGTCGGCGCCGGCTTCACCGACTGCGCGCCCGACCAGTGCGAGATGTTGTTCGCCCTTGCGGCCAACTTCAAGAAGCAGGCGACCACGCCGCTGGCGTTCGATCCAACGTTGCCGCCGCCCAAGGTGACGGTGACGGCGAAGCCGGCCACCGGGCTCCTCGACCAGCAATCGGTGGCGGTGAGTGGCACCGGCTTCGTCGCCGGTGACGACATCGTCGTGGCGGAGTGTGTCGCCGCGGTCCTGTTCTGCGGCCCGTCGACCGACGCCACCGCGTTGGCCGACGGCCACTTCTCGACCCCGTTCCCGGTGCACCGCATCCTGCCCAACGCCAAGGGTGCGCGCGTCGACTGTGCCAAGGCGCCGGGCACGTGCGAGCTGCTCGCCGTCGACGTGCTCGATGTCGATTACCACACGACGGTGCCGATCGCCTTCGACGCGAGCGTGCCGCCCCCGCCCCCGCCGACACTCAGCGTCGACCCCAGCACGAAGCTCCCGTTCTACGCGCGCGTCTCGATCACGGGCAAGAACTACGTGCCGAACGACGTGGTGTTGATCCTCGAATGCGCGAGCAAGACCTCCACCGCGTGCGCGTTCGTCGACTTCGAGCCGCTCGACGCCACCGGCACCCTGAAGTCGGCGCCGATGTTGCAACGCAAGCTTCCCGATCTTCTGCATCCCGGCCGGGCGCCGGTCGACTGCGCGGCCGTCGGCGTTCACTGCCTCGTGATCGCGCAGTCCGGTGACGGCTCGACCGTCTCGCAGCCGGTCTCCTTCGATCCCGACGCGCCCGTGCCGCCGCCACCCGCGGTGACCACGACACCGAAGCCGCCGTTCCGGAACAACCAGATCGTGCGGATCAAGGGAACCCACTTCGCGCCCAAGGCGAGCTTCGGTGTGACCGAGTGCGCTTTGACCGCCAACGAGCAGGATTGCTTCAGCTTCATCGCGGGAGCGCAGATCACGACGGCGAATGGAAGTCTGTCGACGCAGTTCCAGGTCGCGCGGCGGATCGAGTCGGAGAACGGCTTCGTCGACTGCCTCGACAAGGGTGTCGAGTGCACGCTCGAGGTCTCGAGCGAGGGTGGGGCCGATGTCGTGCTCCCGCTCACGTTCAAGTCGAAGCCCGGAGCGGCCGTCGCCGTGACCGCGGCAACCAGGATCACCGCGCGCGGCGCGTCGAGCTGGGCGGCTCCCGACCGCGGGTCGTCGCTAGTCGCGCATCTTCCGTCCGTCGAGCATCTCGCGGGTCGCGTCGGCATGACCGGCGTGGTGCGCGGTCTCCTCGATGAGGTGCAGTAGCACCCACCGCAGGTCGATCGGCGTGTCGAAACCGAGGAGGAGATGGGCCGGACCGCGCCCACCCTCGTCGCCGAGACAGGCAACGTCGAGCGAAGGTGCGGCGCGCACGATGGCTTCGGTCCGTTGGGCCTGTTGCCAATACGCGTCCACGACCGCGGCGCCCGTGACCGCGTCGTCGAGCACAAACTCTTCTGCGCGCGGCGGGAACGCGGATCCGAGGTAACGCCCTTCGACCCAGCGCCACTCCATGTGCGCGAGATGGTTCACGACTCCGATGATCGGCAGCAGGCAGCCGTCGGGTGTCCAGCGCAGCTCCGCGTCGCTCAGACCCTCGACGGTCGCGACGACCTGGTCGCGCTGCCAGCGGATGAAGCCGAGCAGCAACTCCCGCTCGTCGGTGCCGGGCGGCGGTGAATGCGGTCCGTCGAAGCCCATCCGCTACCCCCGTTTCGCCGTGCGCCGGGGCTTGCCGTCCCACTCGGCGAGCGGCGCGCAGTGCCACAACCACAGGGACTCGGCCTCGAGGTCACCGAGCGGCGCGCGGCCGTTGGCCCACAGCAACGCGGCCCACGGCTCGGCGGCGGCCGGTGCCCACGGGAAGAGCCGTCGCAGCACGCGCTCGCACACGTCGCGCGGCGGATCGAAGGCGAGCCCGAGGGTGGTGGCGAGATCGAGGCCGTGCACGATCACCTCGTCGCAGCCCATCGCGGCGAAGCCGGAGCGGTCGGCCATCCCAAACGGATGACAACCGCGATCTTCCGGCGCGGCCGCGATCACCGCGGCCGCGAGCAGCGCGCCGCTCGACCGCAGTGCGTCGATCAGAATCGGAACGGTCGCGGTGGGCGAGTGCTCGCCGCACTCCACGATGCGGGTCGACCGGCGCGCGAGGTTCGCGCCGTACCACGTGCCGCAGTCGGCGATGTGGGCCAAGGTGAATCGGCACGACCAGTCGATGGCCCCCGCGGGAGCGTCCCACCGCTCGTCGTCGGGCGCCGCTTGCTCGAGCATGTCGGCGACGCTGGTGAACGTGACGCGCACATCGTCGGCGTCGACGAGGTCTCGGGCCGAGGTCACGACTCTTCCGTAATGCCGTAGTGCGAGACGTAGCGCGCGAACGTCGCGCGCACCGAGTCCTCGTCGAGCCCGACGTCGGCGAACGTGTAGCGATGCTCGCCGTGCTTTCCCTTCGGCTTCGATTCGAGGTAGTCGCGCACCGTGCGGTCGTGGTGCGCGGGCCACGCGAGCTCGAGTTCGTCGTAGAGGCGATGCAGCGACGCGACGGGGTCGGCCATGAGGTCGAGGAAGTGGTTGTCGACGATGCGGTCGTTCGGGATGATGCCGTTCTCGCGCTGGTCGATGACCTGCTCGAGGAACATCTGGTACGTGAGCTCCATCAGCGGGCCGAGGGCCGCGATGTCGACCCCGTCGCTGCGGGTGAAGCGCAGCACCGCGAGCAGGCTCACGAGCGACGCGATGAACCGGCGGGGATCGCGATGGGTATGGATTACTTTCGCGTCCGGGTACTCCGCGAACACCTGCGCGAGCGTCTGCAGGTGACCGGGCGACTTCAGCAGCCAGCGCCGGGGCTCGGTGTCTGCGAGGTCCGAGCCGTGCTGAAACGTCTGCAGCATGCGGCGGTGCAACCGGTAGACGCGCGCGAGCAGGGGTTCGATGTGTTCGAGCTGCCAGCCCGTGAACGTCGGGGTGTCGTAGAGCATCGACCAGTGCGGGCCCGAGAAGTCGTACGCGAGGAAATGCACGCACTCGCAGGGCAGATCGCTCGCGAGCTCGTGCATCGTCATGAACTCGGGATGGACGTCGGACCAGAACTCCTGCTCACATTCCGACAGCGCGCGCCGGCGTTCGCGGTCGACGGCGGTGTCGGTGGAGACCGGGAGCGGGTGCAGCGCTTCCCATGCGAGCGGCGCGCGTAGCGAAGGATCGAGTGCGAGCAGCTCGAGCAAGATCGTCGTACCCGTTCGCGGCGGGCCGACGACGAACAGCGGCGCGACGATCGGTTCGCTCGCGATGGCCGGTGTGGCCGACCACGTCGCTTGCAGCCGGAGCCACGTCTGCAGGCTGCGCAGCACTTCGCCCCGCGTCATCACGCGACCGACGAGATGCAGCTCCGATTCGTGGTCGATCGAGTCGAGGAGCCGACGGTAGGTCTCCTCCCAACCGGGCCACTCGGCGGCGCCGAGATCGTCGAGACCGGTCGACGCGCGCGCGACGGCGAGCATCTCGTCGGCGTCGAGGCCGACCATGCGGGCGGGGTCGCCGGTCGTCTCGCCGAACAGGTTCATGCGCCGGACCCAGTCGGGATGCACCAATTGCTTCACAGCGGGGCAGCGTACGGCTCGCACCGCGGTTCTGATGGGGCGACACGACCGAATCGGTCGTTCCGCACCATCAGAACCGGGTCACTTCGCGCGGAGGTCGGGGGCGGCACGGCCGGCGATGAGGGGGAGATCGAGGTACGTGCGGATGCCCGGCTCGGCGCGGCACACGTAGGGCACCGAGTTCACGCAGTGCATCGCGGTCGCGACGATGCCGCGGTTGCGCTGCAACCCCTCGGCGATCGAGGCGGGGTGCAAGTGGTGAAACGTGAGGAGCACCGGCGGGTCGCCTTCGATCTCGACCTCGAAGCGCTCACCTTCGGGGCCGAAGCTCCACGGCGGGTCGAGGTGCTCCTGGCCCATGAACCAGTTGACGGCCGCGATGATGACGGGCTTGCCGTCGATGAGCCCTTCCCAGCGGAAGCGTTGTGCCGCGACCTGCCCCGGCTCGATGACACCGATCGGCGAGTCGATCGGCGCGGTCGCGACCGCGACCTCGTGCGAGGTGCGCAGCTCGGGCTCGATCGCGAACCCCATCTCGGCCGCGACCATGCGTACCGACTGCTTGAAGCCGTGACCGAGCACCGTCGTCATGATGCTCGTGCGCGCCTCCTCGGGAGACTTGCCGAAGAGCATCACGTCGCGAACGACTTCCGGCGCCGCGTAGGTGCGGATGTCGGAGAACTCCTCGGCGCGCACGCGCGTCACCGCGTTGGAGAGCGCGGAGACCATGAGCGGGAACCGCTCGGTGATGCCACCGGGATGGATGCCGGTGCCGTGCAGCGTGACCCCACCTTCGGCACACGCGGCTTCGATATCGGTTACCTGGTCGGCCTGCGGATACCACCAGCCGACGGGCGAGACCACGTTCTTTCCCGAGCGCAGGATCCGGGCGACGACCTTCGGATCCGCGAGCACAGGGGCGTAGACGACACAGTCGGCGTCGATGGCGAGGATCTCATCGACGTCGTTGGAGGCCGTGACGCCGATCGGCTCGCGTCCGATGAGCTCGCCGACATCGCGTCCGTTCTTCGCGTCGCTGTGCACCCAGCAGCCGACGAGCTCGAGCTCCGGATGCGTGAGCACACCCTCGATCGCGGCCTGCCCGACGCCCCCGGTGGCCCATTGGATGACTCGGTACATCAGTCGAACCCCGGTCGTTGAGGAAACGGAAAGATCTCGGCCCGTCCGGTGCGCGCGAGCGACTGGTAGCGCCGGCGCGTGAACCACCAACGCCCCTCGATGCGCGCGTACTCGTCGTGGTACACACCGAACGCATTGGTCCAGCGCCCGTTCGAACGGTCCTGGCGGAGCTCGCACGTGAACATGCGGCCGCGCGCCGCGTCGGGATCGTCGTCGTGGCGGAGATCGACGACCGTGTTCAGGATCACGAGCTCGAAGAACTCGAAGCGCTCGACCGCGCCCCCGATGAAGTCGCCGACTCCGTTCGGGCCGTCGAGCTCGATCGGTGTGCTCGTGACCGTGTCGACGGTGACGTGAGCCGACGGCACGAAGAGGTCTTCGAGCTCCGCCCACGCGCGGCGCGTCACTGCGTCGGCGTACGCCGACCCCAGCCGGCAGATCGCCACGTAGTCGATCGTGTCTTGCGTGAGGACGTCCACGGCTCGGCTAGCGCTTCGCTCGTTCGGGCCTCGAGAAATCGCGGTCGGGATGCTTCGGCGGCATTCCCATCGTGGGTGGCGCACGGAAACCACTCGCCTTCATGTCTTCGAACACGTGCGCCATGTTGAGGAGGTCTTCCTCGTAACAGAACTTGCCGTCGCCGGCGTAGACGAGGGTCGAGTATCCCGACTGCGTGTAGCGGCTGCCGCTGTCGCGCCGGCCGGGCAGCACCTGGAACCATTTGATGACGACGTTGTCGCCGTCGATCATGTAGAACTCGGTCGGGAACGACCAGTCTTCGAGGCCCTCCATCGCCTCGCCGAAGACGGTCGCCTTCATCTCCTCGATGCCTTCCACCCGTCCCCACGCGGGGTCGATGAACACGGCATCGTCGGTGAAGAACTGGGCGAGGCCGCGCCAGGTGCCGTTGCCCGCGCAGATCTGATCGCGCACCGCGATGTACTTGTCGACCGCGGTCTGTACCTCTTCGCGGCTGTGTGCCATGGGAGCCCCCGTTGTGGTGGTTCGGAGTGGTCAGAGTGTGTTCGCGCGCGTGAGATGCGCGTTGACGGCGGCGAGCCACGCGTCGCGATTCTCGTCCTGCGGTGAGTGTGCGGCGTCGGGAATCACGGCGAGCACCGCGCCGGCGATGGTCGCGCCGAGCGCGTCGGCCGCATCGCGCAGGCCGTTGTCGTTCTCGCCGACGATGACGGTCGTGGGGAGATCGAGGGTCGCGAGCTCGTCGAGGACCGATGGATAGACGAGAAGCTCCTCGCCGAGCTCCGTGAACGCGACCGGGTCCGTCTGCTCGAGCTTCGTGCGCTGCCGCTGCCGCATCACTTCCGCGCGCTCGCCGGTGCCGAGGAACGGTTGGATCACTTCGTAGAGCGCCAGCATGCCCTGCGCGCGCACGAGCTCGAAGCCGCCCCGCAGGAGGTCGGCGGCGCCGGGCTGCGCGCCCGCCGCGGTGTCCATGAGGATCAGCGACCGGACCCGTTCGGGATGTCGCAACGTGTAACGCATCGCGACGACGCCGCCCATGGAATGGCCGAGGAGGTCGAAGCGCTCGAGGCCGAGGCCGTCGACGAGACGGGTCATGTCGGCGACGAGCTGATCGAAGGTGTAGGTCGCGGCGTCGCCGGTGTTCGGGCTCTCGCCGTGACCCCGGTGGTCGAGGGTGACGACGCGCCGATCGCGTGCGAGCGGCTCGACCACGTCGGTCCAGTCGAGCGAGCTACCGGTGAAGCCGTGAACGAGCAGCAGCGGGAAGCCGTCGCCGTGAACGGCGTGCGCGAGGTCGACCTCGGTCCCGGTGCCCATCAAGCCAGAACGTACCAAGGGCTGAGTACCACGGCACCGGGGCCCGGTTCCGTACGCTGGCCTCGTGAGGAGAACGATTCCGTCGCTGATGCGAGCCGCCGTCGATGCGGCCGGCGACCGGCCCTGGCTCGTCACCGACGACGTCGAGCTCACGTACGCGCAGGCCCAGGCCCGCATCGAGCGTGGTGCGAGCGGCCTCCGGGCCGCCGGCGTCGGCGTCGGAGACCGCGTGATCGTGACTCCGCGCAACACCCCCGACTACCTCCTGTCGTGGCTCGCGCTCATGGAAGTCGGCGCGATCCAGGTGCCGCTCAACCCCAAGAGCAGTGCTGAGGAGCTCGCCGGTTTCGTTGCGCAGGTCGCCCCCGCGTTGATCGTCACCGACGCCGATCTCGCGCCGGCGTTCGCCTCCACCGATACCCGCAGAGTCGAGATCTCGTCGTTGTACGAGATCGACGCCGACGGTCGCGGTCCGGTCGATCTCGATCCGAGTGACGTCGCGGTGATGATCCCCACATCGGGGACGACCGGACGGTCGAAGCTGGTCATGCAGACCCACCTCGCGTACGTGATGGCGGGTGAAGGGTTTCCCTACTGGTTGCGGCTGACGAGCGACGACCGCTTGATGACATCGTTGCCGCTGTTCCACATCAACGCGCCCGCGTACTCGACCCTCGGCTCGGTCGCGGCGCGCGCCAGCCTCGTGCTGCTGCCCGCGTTCTCGGCGGCCGGGTTCCTCGACGCCGCGCGCCGGCACGGCGCGACCGAGTTCAACTCGATCGGCGCCATGATCGAGATCCTGATGCGCCAGCCGCCGCGACCCGACGACGCCGACAATCCGATCCGCATCTGTTACACGGGACCGTCGCCCGATCGCGAACGGCACCTCGAGATCGAGGCCCGCTTCGGGTTCGAGGTCACGTGCGGTTACGCGATGTCGGAGACTCCCTACGGCCTCGTCTGGCTGCACGGCACGCGGCCGTACGGCGCGTTGGGCGCGGCCCGGCAGCATCCCGAGCTCGGGCACGTCAACGACGCGCGCGTGATCGAACACGACCAGCCGGTCGCGGTCGGCGACATCGGTGAGCTCGAGCTGCGGAACCCGGCCATCATGCGCGGCTACTACGAGATGCCGGAGGAGACGGCCGCGGTGATCGTCGACGGCTGGTTGCACACGGGCGACCTCGTGCGCGACAACGGCGACGGCACCTACACGTTCATCGGGCGCCGGAAAGAAGTGATCCGGCGCCGCGGCGAGAACCTCTCGCCGGCCGAGGTCGAGGCCGCGCTGCAACGGCACCCCGACGTCGCGGAGGCCGCGGTCGTCGGCGTCCCCTCCGACCTGTCGGAAGAAGACGTGAAGGCGTTCGTCGTCGCCGCGCCCGGACGCACCGTCGATGTCGTCGCGCTGCACGAGTTCGCGACCGCGCAGCTCGCGCGCTTCAAGGTGCCGCGCTACATCGAAGTGGTCGACGACCTGCCGCACACCGCCACCGACCGGCTCGCGAAGCATCACCTCAAGTTGGACCGAACCCCTGCCGAGTGGGACTCCGAGGCCGCCCCCGCGGCCCCGACCTGACGCGCGAGGAATGAGGTTCATGGTGGGAACTCGAGGCAGATGGAACCGACGGGCGCCCGCATCGGCGCGGCGGCGCTCGTGATGGCGCTGGCCGCGTGTGGCAGCAGCTCCAAGCCCTCCGCGGGTCCGACGGCGACCAAGTCGTCGAAGGCGGCCGCGACCACGACCACGGTCGCCAATGCCGCGGCCGACAAGACTGCAGCCAATGCGCTCCTGCTCGTTCAGACCGACCTCCCGGAGGGATGGATCGGATCGCAATCCAACTCGGACCCGAGCGACGCCGCCGACAACCAGAAGCTGGCCGCGTGTGTGGGCGCGACCGATCCCGCGAAGCAGACTGTCGATGTGAGCGGTTCCGACTTCGACAAGGGCAACGCCGAGGTCAGCTCGGAGGTCGCGTTCGCACCGAATCGCGACGCCTTCGTGCAGGACCTGCGCGCACTGCGCAGCTCGAAGTTCGAGTCGTGCGTCAAGACGTTGTTCGACACGCAGCTGCAGGCGGAGATGGCGAAGGATTCTCCGGGCGTGAACGTGAGCGACCTCACGCTCACCTCCCTCTCGACGCCGACCTACGGCGAGGGCAGCGTCGGGCTGCGGCTCTCCGTGAAGGTCACCGGACCCACCGGCCCGACCATCCAGCTCTACGTCGACGAGATCGAGTTCGGTCAAGGTCGCGCCGAAGTGTCGCTGACCTTCAGTGATCAGGGCGCGCCGTTCGACACGCTGCTCGAGCGGATGCTCGTCGGCAAAGCGGTCGCCAAGCTGAAGACCTCGGCGGCGTAGTGGCCGACGACTGGGCGCGTACCTGGATCGGCGGGTCGACTCCCGACCGCATCACGGTCGGCGGGCGCGACCTGCCGTCGGAGATCATGGGCCGGCTCACGCTGACCGAGCTCACCTATCTCCTCGTGACGCGACGCGATCCGACCGACGGCGAGCGCCGCATGCTCGACGCGGTGCTGGTGTCGCTGGCCGACCACGGGCTCACACCCGGCGCGCTCGCGGCCCGGCTCACCTACACCGGCGCGCCCGAAGCAATCCAGGGCGCGATCGCGGCCGGCTTGCTCGGCGCGGGCAGCGTCTTCCTCGGACCGACCGGCGACACTGCGCAGTTCCTGTTCGACGCGTTGCAATCGCACCGCGCGGCCGGCGGCCCGGCGGACGCGGAGATCGACGATGCAACGCTGCGCACGATCGCGCGCGATGCGGTCGACGCGCGGCGCGCGGCCGGACTGCGCGTCCCGGGGCTCGGCCACCCGGTTCACAAGGACGAGGATCCGCGCACGCCGCGCCTCTACGAGCTGGCCGCAGCCGAGGGTCTGCTCGGTCCGCACCTGCGTCTGCTCCGGTTCGTCGGTGAGGCGAACGAAGCAGCAGCCGGGCGGCACCTGCCGGTCAACGGAGCCGGTGCGGGTGGCGCCGCGCTCGTCGACATCGGCATCCCGCCCGGCGCGGTCCGCGGTGTCGTGTTGATCGCGCGCACGGCCGGCCTCGTCGCGCACCTCGTCGAAGAAGCGAGCCAACCGCTCGGCATGCCGTTGTGGCTCGAGGTCGAGCACCGCGCCGGCGCCTAGAAACCGCTGCTGCCACTCCGCGCAGCCCTCATGAACATCACTTCGCGCCACGAGTTCTCTCGCGCCACACGGCCCTTGCCAATCCGACCACTGAGTCCGTATCGTCCGTTTTGGGACCTGGCGGTTGGGTGGGCGAGCGGGGGCGGACATGGGGCGATCGGTCAGGCTGTTGAGCCTTGTCGCGTTGGCGGCGGCGCTCGTGTTCCTCGGTTCACCGCGACCGGCGGGTGCGCGCGGCAACGGTCCTCTGATGTCGTTCGTCGTGCAGAAGGCCGCCGTCGTCGCGACCGACGCGGTGCCGAACACGAACGTCACCGGAAAGCTCGCGTTCCAGCCCGGAAAGTTGAAGACGCGCTGGACTGGCCCGCACCCGGGCACCTGCAGCATCTCGATCGCGGGTGCGACGGTCACGAACATGACCCGCAAGACCGTGACCCTGATGGCCGACGGCAAGGTGTTCTTCACGCTTCCCGGTCACGCAGTCGGTGGCATCTGTGGATGGGGCGCCGGGAAGACCTGGTTCGAGTTCGGGCTCGACGGCTCGTCGAACACGTTGCGCGTGCGGTTCTCCTGACCGACCCGCGCGCGGCGGGTCAGACGGTCACGTCGCCGGCAAGCTCGCGTCGAGCATCTCGATCGCGGACGTGATCTCGCGCGGTTGCAGCCGCCCGGGTTGTGCAACCAGCGCGTAGAGCGGGTTCGCCCATCCGACCCACACACCTCTGAGCATGAACGACGGTGATTCCGCGGGCCACGCCCCGCCGACGAAGCACAGCGCGCGTGAGATCGGCAGATGCAGATCGCCGAGCGCGGCGGCAACCGCGTCGACGGGAACCTTCATCGCCGCGATGAGGTCGCTGCGGTCGTGGCTGTCGACGAACAGGCGCCGGTCGCGTCCCACGACGGGGCCGGCGTGCGTGTGGGTGCTGATGACGTAGACGCCGCTCGGCCCGATCGCGACATGGTCGATGCCGGCGCGCGTTCCGGGGATCGGACGATCATGAATCGACGCGACGTCGCCGATGCGGTCGAGACCATCGCGCACGCCGACGGCGTGCTCCGCGGCCCGGGACTCGATGCTGCGGGCGTCGGCGGTGTCGCCCTGGGCGCTGCGGCTCACAAAATTCGTCATGGGAACGTATGTCGGCCGGTTCTGCTGACTTCCTGAGCCGAGATGAGAGGGTTCCGTCCAGGCCCCCGTCACGACAAGGGCAGACGGGTGTCGAGCAGGGCCGCGGTGGTCCTCATGGCCTCCGCGTCGAGCAGCCCCGGCCGGGTCAGGAGGCCGGGCAGGGCGTCGGGCCATCCGACCCAGACGCCGTTGAGCATGAACGGCTCGGCCGCGATGGGCCATCGGGCGTCGACGAAGCAGAGGGCCGCAGTGACGGGGATCGGCGTCTCGAAGAGCGCACGCGTGATCGCGTTCACCTGGGTTCCGATCTTCGCGACGAGCAGCGTCTCGTCGTGCCCGCGGATCCACGCCCGGTGGCCGTCGTGACGGATCGTGCCCACGCCGCGGTGCTTCACCAACGCGCCCTGGAGCTTGGCGTCGATGACGTACACACCTCCCGGTCCGATCGCGATGTGGTCGATGCTGGCGCGGGTTCCCGGTATCCGGCGGTCGTGCAGAACTTCGATGCCGGTGATGCGGTCGAGGCGCGCGCCGACGATGCGCTCACCGCTCGCGCCCCGCTCCCACGCGCGAAACGCCGGTGCGGACGCGTCTGAGGCCGAAGTTCCCACGCCCGAATTGTCGGCGTGCCGGGTCGGATTTCTTGAGCGTCGACCGGCATTGGTTGTTCCTGGAAGTCGCGCGCGCGGGGCGCTCCTGCCGCTCAGGTCGGTCGGACCGAAGCGAGGAACGCGACGACGACGTCGTTGAAGGCGTCGTTGCGGTCGCCCGCGACCATGTGGCCGGCGCCGGCGACGTCGGCCAGCTGCGCGTGCGGGACGAGCTCCAACAGCTCCCGCGCGCCTTCCTCGCTCAGCAGGTCGCTCATGCGCCCGCGTACGAGGAGCGTCGGGATCGTGAGCGTTCGCGCCGCCTGCTGAAGGCGGTCGCCGTCGATGAGCGTCGAGCGGGTCTCGTCGGGTGAGCCGAAGCGGCCGCTCACGAAGCGCGGATCCCAGTGCCACATCCACCGGCCGTCGGCTCGCTGTCGGAGGTTCTTCTTCAGGCCGTCGAGGTTCTTCGGCCGCGGGCGGTGCGGGTTGTACGCGCCGATCGCGTCGGCGACCTCCTCGAGCGATTCGAAGCCGTCGAGATTGCCCTTCATGAAGTCGCCGATGCGGGTCACGCCCGCCGCCTCGATGCGGGGCGCGACGTCGACGAGCACCAACGCGATCGCGAGCGGATCGCCTTCGGTCTCCGCGATCGCCGCGAGCGACGCGATGCCACCGAGCGACGCCCCGACCAGCGCCGGCGGCTGGGGGAGGGAGCGCGCGATCGCGCGGACGTCGTTCGCGAACGCGTCGAGGCTGTAGTCGCCGTCGGGGGCCCAGGCACTCATCCCGTGGCCGCGCAGGTCGACCGAGTAGGCGCGCCAGCTTTGGCTCAGCACCTGCAACGTCGTTCCCCATGCGTGGCGCGTCTGTCCGCCACCGTGGAACAACACGACGGGTGGCGCCGCCGGATCGCCGTCGACGTCGGCCACGAGCCGTAGCCCGCCGTCACCTTCGAGCTCGATGGTCTCCATCTGCCGACGGTACCGGACGTCGGCTCAGCCGGCGGTGGCCGGTTCGTCGAGGGTGATCTCACGGCCGGCGGCGGCGAGGGCGCGGACGTCGGCGATCGCGGCGTCGAGATCGCGAAGCTCACGTTCGACCGGACCGCTCGGTGTGAGGAACAGGAACATCACCGCAACGACCGGTTCGCCGGTTGCGGCCGCGACCGTGAGCGCGTAGCTCGCGCCCTGCAGCCGGTAACCGTGCAGGCGGCGTTCGAGCTCGGCCGGGTCGTCGGTCGCAGCCGTCTTGTAGTCGAGAACGACGAGGCCGTCGGCGCCGCGGTACAGCAGGTCGATGTACCCCTCGAGCAGCCGCTCGCCGATCGGCGTGCACGCGTACACCTCGCGCCAGTGCGGGTGCGCGGCCGCCGCGCGTACCGACGGTGAGCCGAGCGCGGCGAGGACGAGGCTGCGCACCTGCTCGACCCGGTCGGGGATCGCTTCGGCCTCGCACTGGGCGGCCGCGGCCGCGTCGAGGCCACCGTCGTTCGCGAGCGCGGCGGTTGCGAGGTCGATCGTCTGCAGGGTGCCATGCACGGCGCGACCGATTGCGGTGCCGTACCGGCCCTTGAGCCACGGCGGCAGGTCGAGGTCACGCGGTCGCTTGTGCAGCCCGGCCGCGAGCTCGCCGGCCGGGTCGTGCGCGCCGTCGTCGGTGAGCGCGGTGGCCGCGATCGTCGTGGGGCGGGTGGCTCGCGCGAGCGCGGCATCACGTTCGTGCTCCCACTCTGCGAGCGAGAGCAGGGTTGTGGGCGCGGTCGTGACGAGCGGCGCGAGCGCAGTGCGGGCCCCGTTCCCATCCGAGCTGCCGGCGTCGGGGATGTCGTCGATCAGCGTGCCTGCGTCGGTGCCGCCCATGCCGTCGAACAGGAGCTCGGCGTTCGTGCGCAGGTGCGCGGGCGGCGGTTTGGCGCGCGCGGCGCGGTGCAACGAGACGACGAGGTGGTCCTGGGCCCGTGTGCACGCGACATAGAGCAGGCGCATGCGTTCGCCGTAGTCCATCTGCTCGTCGATGGGCTTCTGCTCTTCGTACTCGTCGGTGCTGACATGCTTGCCAAAGCGGTATCCCACACCGCCGCCGGTTCGGAACACCACCTCGGCGAGCGCGGGCATGCGCCGCGGTGCGGTCGACATCCCCGACACGATCGTGATGGGAAACTCGAGGCCTTTCGCCGCGTGAATGGTCATGATGCGGACCGCGTCGTCGTCGGTCTCCGGGAGCACCGACTCGGAGACCCGGGCGCCCTCACTCGACTGGAGCTGGATCCACCGCAGGTACTGACGCAGCCCGCCGTTCGTGGCTTCGCTCCACGCCCGCGCCTGATCGATGACGAAGCGCAGGCGCCGCCAGACGTCGCGCGGCCGGCCGTCGGCGAACCCAAGCTCGAGCGCGCGGCGGTCGCGGGCGATGCGATCGAGCAGTTCCGACGGCGCTTCCCAGTGTCGGCGCTCGTTCAGGCGGCGCAGGTACGTGAGCCCGGCCGCGACCGGATCGTCGTCGGGCACGCCGGCAGGCTGGTCCCGGGTGTAGTCCCACCGGCCGCCGTGGCCGACCTTGAAGCGGAACAGATCGTCGTCGCCGCACGCGAGCAGGGGCGTGCGCAGCGCCGCGATGGTGTGCATCTCGTTCGTCGGGTCGTCGACGGCACGCAGCACCATCAGCAGATCACGTACGGCACGCGTCGCGTAGACGAGCGAGCTCGACTCGGCCCGGTAGGAGATCCGCGCCGCGCCCAGCGCCTCCTGGAGGAAGGGCATCGATGTGCGCGCCGGAACGAGGATCGTGATGTCTCCGAGGCGCGCCGGCCGCCATACCTCGACGCCGTCGCGGCGGCCGTCGCTCACCGACCAGCCTTCGGTGATCGCGCGCACGACCGTGGCCGCGACCTCTGCCGCCTCGGCGGCGCGCATCGGGTCGGCGCGACTCCCTCGAGGGTGTTCCCCCCGGCCGACGACGGCGACCGCAGGACCGACGGGCGGAGCGGGTCGCCGCGGCTGCAACGCGACGTACCGGGCTTGCGGGACGAGCGGCAGCTCGTCGTCGGGTGGCGCGGTCATGAGCGTGGCGAACACTCGGTTGACCCACTCGATCACGGGGGCGACGGTTCGGAAGTTGGTGGTGAGCGCGACGACATCGCCGCCGTCGGTCGCGAATCGGTCCCGGGCCGCAAGGAACGTGCCGATGTCGGCGCGCCGGAACCGGTAGATCGACTGCTTCGGGTCACCGACGACGAAGAGGTGGCCGGGCGTGACGGGCACCGAAGCCCACGGCGCGGACCCTGCCTGCTCGCTCTGCGGGTGCGCGGCCGCGATGCGCACGGCCAGCTCGATCTGAATCGGATCGGTGTCCTGGAACTCGTCGAGCAGGAGCCGTTGGTAGCGGTCGTGAAGCCGGGCCCGGACCTCCGCGCCGGACTCGGGATCGCGCAGCACCGCGCGGGCCATCACGAGCAGGTCGTGGAACTCGAGCTGGCCTGCGGATCGGCGTTCGTCGGCCGCGTCGAGCGTGAAGCGGCGGATCGCGACGGCGAGGCGGTGCGCGCACGCGCTCGTGACCTCGTCGCGCACCCGCGCGATCGCGGTGCCCACGTCGGCGAACCGATTTCGGATCACGTCGATGTCGACCGTGCGCCAGTTCGGTTTCCTTCCGGTCTTGGTGACTCGGAAGTTGAGGTAGGCCGACGGGCCGATCAGCGCGAGCAGCGCGAGATCGTCGTCGACCCCGCGTAGTTGCGCGCACCGGAGCTCGTGGTCCTCGAGCCGGAGCGCGAGCCCGTCGTCGGGATCGCGGCTCTCGGCGCGCTCGTTGCAGACGGCCATGAGGTCGTCGAGGACCGGCGCGAGGAGCGTCGCGACCGACGGCGGTTCCGGTGCCGTCTCGTCGACCTGCTCCGCGACGAGGTCCCAGTTGTCGCTGAACGCGGCGGCGAGCACGTCGAGGGCCTTGAGCTTCACACCAGCGGCGTCGAGCAGCAGCAGGGCGCGCTCCATCGCCGGGTCTTCGAACAGCTGGTCGCGGAACGCGCTCCATCGCCGTTCGAACTCCACGCTCGAGTTGACCTCGTCGAGCACTTCGATCTGCGGCGGCAGCCCGGCCTCGATCGGGTGTTCCGTGAGGATGCGCTGCGCGAACGAGTGCAACGTGCCGATCGCGGCGCTGTCGAGCTGGCCGATCGCGTCGCGACACCGGCGCTGCACTTCTGAATCGGCATCGGTGCCGGCGCACTCCTGCAACTCCCGCCGCAGTCGATCGCGAAGCTCCGCGCCGGCCTTCTCGGTGAAGGTGATCGCGGCGATCGAACGCAGCTCGGCCGTTCCCGAGGCGACGATGGAGATCACCCGCTCGACGAGCGACTTCGTCTTGCCCGAGCCCGCGCCGGCTTCGACGAACAGGGTCGTGTCGAGATCGCCCGCGATGCGATCGCGCGCCGGTTGGTCGGGAGGCGTGTGGTCGAGCGCGCCGCGGTCGTCAGACATCGGGGAACATCTCGGGCGTGGTGGAGGAGGGCACCGCGCCCATGGTTCGCACGACGAACACGGCCGGTTCGACGTCGGTCGCGTCGTCGGTGACGCGCTCGTCGTCGAGGGGCTCGGTCAGTTGCGCGTAGGGCACGAGCGCAGGGTCTGAGCGCTTGCGCTCCCACGCGCGGCGCAGCTCGGTGATACCGAGCTCGTCGGGATCGCACGCGTCGCACTCGGTGAAGATGTACGTGCTCATCGCGGTGGGGTGCGACGCGAACACCCCCGACTCGATGCCCGACGCGATGGTGGCCAGGGTTCCCCCCACCTTCGTGAGCACGTCGGGAGTGATCTCGTAGCCCTCGGTCGCGAAGTTGCCGCGGGCCGAGACGAACCAGTACTCGGCGTGGACCGCGGCGTCGGGCTCGTGCACGTGTTGCCGGGCCGCGGCCCCGTAGACCGCGAGCTGCAGGAGGCGACCGCCATGGTCGGGATCCTCGGCGCTCAGCGCGTGGTACCTCGACGCGCTGCCGGTCTTGTAGTCGAGCACGAGGAGCGAGCCGTCCTCGGCTTGATCGACGCGGTCGGCCTGGCCGCGGAACTGCAGGACGCGCCCGTCGGAGAGCGTGAGCGGCACCGGCGCGGCCGCGTCGAAACCGAACGCGAGCTCCGCGCCGATGGGGTGGGTGCGGCGGCCGGAGCGCATCACGTTGTCTTCCAAGAGGAAGCGGTCGAGCTCGGCGAGGATCCGCGCCCGATCGCGGCGCCAGAAGATCGCCCGGCCGGTGACGCCCCGGGCGTGGTACTCGTCGCAGTGCTTCTCGCCGATCGCCTGCATGAGCTTGTGGTCGTCGGCGGTCCAGCGAACATCAGGCCCCGGTTGGCTGTGCTCCGGACGGCCGAGGATCTCGACGACGAAGTCCTCCAACGCCGCGTGCACGAGGGACCCTTTGTCGAGGGCGCTGATCTGAATCGTGTCCTCGGGGTTCTCGACCGGCTCGGCGCGCAGGATGTAGGAGACGAAGTAGGCGAACGGGCACCCCGCCCACGTCTGCAGCCGCGTCGCGGAGACGATCGAGTCGACGGGCGACGGCACCGGCAGCCCCGCGAGGTTGCCGTCGAAGCGCGTGAACGCGGCGCTGCGCCGCGCCGCGACGACCGCGGCGCCGTTCGCGAGCACACCGTCGACGGTGGTGGTGGCGAGGCCGGCGGCGCCGTCGGGCGGCGCGACGAGCAGCGTGCGGAGGTGGTGTTCCTGCTCGGTGCCGGGGAAGGTCAGCGTGCGCAGGCCCGCGTCGAACGACGCGACGTGGTCGACCCACGCGACCTTCGAGTGGAGGAGGTCGTCGGTCCACCAGCGGGTGCCGGCCAGTGCCGACGCGATCTCGAGCACCCAGCGCGACGGCACGCGATCGGTGCTGCGGCGCAGGTCGCCGCGCGGCACGCCGAGGACGTGGTGGTCCGCACCGGCGAGGCTGCCGAGGAGCTCGCGGTGCTGGCGGTCGACCCGGGCGCGGCGCAGCGGAAGCTCGCCGGGCGCGGCCTCGCGTTCGTGGTCGGGGAGCAGCGAGTCGTCGTGCACCGGGGCCGGGAAGATGCCTTCTGCGAGCCCGAGCACGACGACCAGGTCGAGATCGAGCCCGATGCCGGCAGAGATCGGCGCGACGAGCACGCCGTCGCCGAACCGGCCGACCCGCCCGAGGTCGCTCTCGAGCTCGAGCGCGAGGGTCCGGGTGAACACCTCGAGACTGACGGGCCCTTCGACGGTGTCGAGCGCGGCGAGCCGATCGAGCGCGGCCTCGACGCGCTCGGCGGCGTGACGCTCGGCGTCGGGCCACGTGTCGCGACGCGTGGCGCCGCCGACGAACGCGTCGAGCTTCTCGTGCGCCCAACGTGCGCGGGCGGCCCAGCCGCGTGGCCGCGACGCGGCGCGGTCGAGATCGGCGATCAGCTCGAGCACGAACGCCCGCAGATCGCGCGCCAGCCGCGCGTTGCGGCGGTCGCGGTCGGCCTGCCAGTCGGGGATGTCCGGATAGGCCGCCGCGGCGGCGACCGCGGCCGCGACCCGCACGTCGAGATTGGTGGCGAGCTGCTTGAGGCGCCGGTCCCAGTGGTCGCGGCCGGCGACGACGGCGGCTTCGCGAGAGAGCACTTCCCACGCTGCGGTCGGCGCCGGGGTTCTGTTGCGAAGGAGGGGCGCGGTCGCGAGCCACGCGAACACGTCCTGACGGCGAAAGCTCCGTTCGGGCAACGCGAGCATGTCGAGCAGGCAGCGGCCCGCGACGCGCGCGGCCAGCGGCATCTCGGCCGGGCCGTTGGTCTTGACCCCGGCGACCTTGAGTTGCTCGTGCACGAGCCGTGCGTACGCCCCGGCACCCGGGTGCAGAACCGCGATGCGGTCGAGCGGAGTCCCTCCCCGCACGGCATCGATGACCCGCCGGACCGCGGCCCGGACTTCCTCGTCGGCATCCGAGACCACGACGATCCGGGTGCGGTCGACGGTGACGACGGCCTCGGCCTCGCGGAGTGGCGGTGCCGGCGCGTCGGGAGCGAAGTGCGCGACGGTGGCGACGACGTCGGCGTCGGCGCGCGTGTCGCCGGTGGTGCCGGCGAGCACCGTGACGGTGCGCGCGCGCGCGACCGCCTCGAGGAGGAGTTGCGCGTGGCGTGACGTCGACTGCGGAAGGTAGAGAATCACCGTGCCGAGTTCGGCGCCGACCGCGGCGTTGGAGGTGAGCGTCGCCGCGGCCGAGCGCATGAGGTCCTGCTCGTCGTACCAGCGCGGCTCCAACCGTTCGCGGGTCGCGCGGTGCAGGCGCACAACATCGTTCGCGCGGGCACCGGTTCGCGCGATCGCGTCGAGGCCGGATGCCGACACCTCCCGGAGCTCCCGGTAGGTCGCGACGAGCGCGGTCTCCGTGGCCGGGTGCTCGGCGACGGGAGCGAAGAGACCGGGCTCGGCGGCGAGCGCGGCGCGCATCGCCGCCGCGATGACAGGAGTGGAGACGGGCCGGCGTCCGGTGGCGGCGAGCGCGGGCGCACCGAGCAGCTCGGCCAGGCGGTACGGCGTCATGAAGGTGACCGCGACGAGGCCGGCGCCTCGGGTGCTCGTCGGCCCCAGCTCACCCGATGCGAGCAGGCGTCGGGCGGCCACGCCGACGTGGTTCGACGGCACCACGACCGTCACCGGGTTCAGAGGCTCCGCACCCTTGGTGCCGGCGATCTCACAACGCAGGGCCTCGGCCGCCTCCCGGCCGTACCCCACCCACTCGACCCGGATCGCCATACCGCCGATCGTAGGCACCACCTACGACACTCTCGTGCGTGCCCGCAGCGATCTGATCGACTCAGGTGACGCTCCGTGTCACCTCGATCGATCAGTTCGGGGCGGCCGTGCGGCATGATCGGCGGGATGAGCCCGTCCGAGCTGGTGCTGCACGACCCGGCGACGTACACGCGCGGCTTCCCGTACGAGCACTTCCGCGCGCTCCGACGCGACGACCCGGTCTCCCATCACGACCATCCGTTCTGGCCACGCGGCTACTGGGCGGTCGCGCGCCACGCCGACGTCGTCCGGGTCTCACGCGACTCCACAACGTTCCGCAACTCGCCGCACCCGATGATCGACCCGAGTGAGGACGACAACGCCGCCGGGCTGGCCGAGCTGTTGATCAGCAAGGACCCGCCCGAGCACACGCGGTTGCGCAAGCTCATCAGTGCCGGTTTCACGCCCCGCCGCGTCGCGGATCTCACCGAACGGATCCGCTCGCGCGTCGACGCGCTCGTCGACTCCGTCGCGGGCACGCACTCGTGCGACCTCGTGACCGACGTCGCGCTGTGGCTCCCGTTGCACGTCATCGCGGATCTCGTCGGTGTGCCCGAGGAAGATCGCGCGCACGTGTTCGAGCTCACCGAGCTCACCTTCGGTTTCGATGCCGCGGTCACCCCGGAGCAACGCGGCGCCGCGGCGATGGAGATGTACGCATACGCCGACGGTCTGTGCGAGGAGCGCCGCCGTTCACCGCGCGACGATCTGCTGAGCGTGCTCCTCGATGCCGAGGTCGACGGCGTACGTCTCACTCAGCTGCAGATCGACATCTTCTTCCTCTTGCTGCAAAACGCAGGAAGCGAGACGACGCGCAACCTGATCACGACCGGCGCGGTTGCGTTGATCGAACGACCCGATCAGCTCGCGCAGCTCAGGGCCGACCTGTCGTTGCTGCCGATCGCGATCGAGGAGCTCCTGCGCTACGTCACGCCGGTGATGCAGTTTTTCCGGCGCGCCGCGCACGACACCGAGATCGCGGGTCACGCGATCGCAGCCGGCGATCACGTCCTCCTCGTGTACGCGTCGGCGAACCGCGACGACGAAGCCTTCGACGGTCCTGACGGCATCAACATCGCGCGCGAGCCGAACCCGCACGTCGCATTCGGAGCCGGAGGGCCGCACTTCTGTCTCGGCGCCAACCTCGCGCGGCTCGAAGCCCGCATCATGTTCGAGACGTTGCTCACGCGCTTCGACGGTCTCGAGGTCGACGGTGTCGTGGCCGACATGCCGCGCGTGCACTCGAACCTGATCGACGGCTTCGCGCATCTGCCCGTCCGCTGGACCGGCATCAGCGAAAAAGCGACCTGAGGCTCGGCGCCGCTTCCCTAGGGTGGCGGGTCGTGAACGACAACCCGGTGATCCGTCATTACGAAGACGAGATTCGCGAGGAAGATCGGATCGTCAGCGGGCTCGGTCGGCTCGAGCTGGTCCGCACGCAGGAGATCCTGCGTCGTCACCTCCCGGCACCGCCGGCCGAGATCCTCGATGTCGGCGGCGCGACCGGCGTGCACGCCGAGTGGCTCGCGGCCGACGGCTATCGCGTGCACATCGTCGATCTCACGCCGCGCCACGTCGAGAAGGTACGTGCCGATCTCGGGCCGCTCGGCGTGACCGCGGAGCTCGGCGACGCGCGCAGCCTCGCTGCTGCCGATGCGAGTGTCGACGTCGTGCTCTTGCTCGGCCCGCTCTATCACCTTGTCGATCGCGCCGATCGGCTGCTCGCGCTCCGCGAGGCGCGACGCGTCGTGCGCCCGGGAGGCATCGTCGCGGTTGCAGCGGTGAACCGGTTCGCGTCGCTGTTCGAAGGCCTGAATCACGGCTTTCTGTTCGAACCCGATTTCCGCGCGATCGTCGAACGCGATCTGCTCGACGGGCGCCACCTGAACCCCGAGCAGCATCCGCACTGGTTCACGACCGCGTTCTTCCACCGTCCCGACGAGCTGCGGAGCGAGATCGACGATGCGGGTCTCGACCTGGTCGAGCTCGTCGGCGTCGAGGGCATGGCGTACTGGATGCTCCACTTGCGCGACCGCTGGGAGACCGACGAAGGACGCGAGGCGATTCTCTTCGCCGCGCGCGCTGTCGAGGCCGAGCCGTCGTTGCTCGGACTGAGTCCCCATCTCATCGCGGTTGCCCGCGCGGCAGACTCACGGTGAGATTCCGCGACACGGAGGAGCACCGAGATGGCCGCGAGTGACGCGAGCCCGCATTACCAGGAGCCGGGGCGGTTCACGCGGTACGTGTTCAACCCTTCAATTGCGTGGCTCACCCGGCGGGGGATCAGCGTGTGGGGCTCGCGGGAGTTGCGGGTCCCGATCCTGCGCGCGTACCTGAAGCGTTGGAAGGCCGAGGTCGGCGTGTTCTTCGACGGTGTGAGCGCGAAGTCGTCCGAAGCCGACCTGATCAGGATCGCTCCCGATCACCCCGTGTTCCGCATCGACAACGCGTAGACGCCCGTGCACGAACCGATGACCCGGCGCGGATGGCTGCTCTTCGCGGCTATGAGCGTGATCTGGGGCCTTCCGTACCTCTTCATCAAGGTCGCGGTCGCGCATCTCGAGCCCGCGGTGATCGTGTTCGGACGTACTTCGCTCGCCGCGGTGGTGCTACTGGCGCTCGCCGGACGCGCGGGCGCGATCCGTCCCGCGCTGCGGCACTGGAAACCGGTGCTTGCCTTCGCCGCGATCGAGATGGCCGGACCGTGGTTGCTGCTGACCAACGCCGAGAAGCGCCTGCCGTCGGGGCTCACCGGTCTGCTCGTGTCGTGCGTGCCGATCTTCGGAGCGCTGAGTGCGTACGCGCTCGGTGACCGCACCGCGTTGCGGCTCGTGAGGGTCGTCGGCATCGCGGTCGGCCTCGGCGGTGTCGCGCTGCTCGTCAACGGCGACTTCGGTTCCGGCGCCATTCCTTGGTGGAGCGTCGCCGAGGTGCTGCTCGTGTGCGTCGGTTACGCCACCGCGCCGTTCATCGTGGCCCGCCGGCTCGGCGACGTGCCGACCATGGGCGTGGTGGCGGTCGCGGTCACCGCCGTCGCGCTCGTCGTCGCGCCGCTCGCGTGGTTCGCGCGTCCCGATGTCGTGCCGCCGGCGACCACGATCTGGGCCATGCTCGGGCTTGCCGTCGTCTGCACCGGCATCGCGTTCATCGTGTTCTTCGCGTTGATCGCGGAAGTCGGCCCGGCGCACGCGACGCTCATCACGTTCGTCAACCCCGCGGTCGCGGTCGTGCTCGGCGCGGTCTTCCTCGACGAGTCGGTCACCGCGGCGACGGTCGGCGGCTTCGTGCTCGTGCTCACCGGCTGCTGGCTCGCCACCCGCGCGGGCGCCTCGGCTGCTCGTCCGGAGGTCGTCGCAACCGCGGCTCCCTGACGACGTCGACCGCACACTCCGCGGCGCCGGCCCTTGGTACGACGCGCGTCGCGCATACGGCACGAACGTCTTACCAGGGGCGATCGCGCCGGTACCCGAACGCGCAACTAGTCGTGGCGGCCGAGCGTCGAGAGGAGGCGGGTCTGCGGGTCGGCGTCGCTGTCGATCGTGACGGTACTCCCGAACATGCCGCTGCCCGCGAGCAGGTCCATCTGCGGCGTGACGATGGCGGTGACGGCATCGACGAGCTCCGGATCGAGGGTGGTGTCCTGACCGGTCGCCTTCGCCAGGTCCCAGCCGTGGATCACGACGTCGAGGATGCGGTGACCGCAGTAGACCGAGCCCGGCACCGGGCCGTACGAGACCGCGCAGGGCGCGTCCATCGACCCGGGCGCGTTGAACGCGGCCACCGCGAGCTCGGCCGACGCGCGGTACGCGGCTGCGTGGTCGTCGCCGAGCGTGTCACCGTCGAGCCGGTCGCCGACCTCGTCGATCGACTTTCCGGCCGCGAGCTCGGCGGCCCAGTAGTTGCCGCCCACCAGGTGGTTGAGGAGCTCGCGCACACTCCACCCGTCGCACGGTGTCGAGAGGTCGAGCTGCCGGGCCGCGACCCGGTCGACGACGGCTCCGGTCGCGCTCAACGCGCGCTCGTGGATCTCCGGCAGGTTCATCGCGGTCCCTCCCACGGTTGCTGGCAGCGGCACGATGTTATGAGGGCGCCGCCTGCTGCGAAACGGTCTTGTAGGCCTGTTCGCGCACCCTCGCGATCCGCGCCTCTCCCGGATCGGCGCCGGCATCGTCGAGGCTGAAGTCGGTGTAGACGACGCGCCGCTCGCGCGTGACGGGAGGCTGGCTCATGTGCAGGGTGCAACTGAGGTGAATGGTGATGTCGCCGGCGCTCGTCGGGACGTCGACGACGGGCAGGTCGAGGCCCCGGCGGACGAACGCCGGTTGGACCAGGGCGCGGTGCGAGCCCGCGACCACGCGGAGCTGCCCCGAGTCGGTGCCGGCGCCGGTGACGGAGATGCCGACCGTCAGCGAGCAGCAGCGGTACGAGTGGCTGCCGAGGCTGCAGTCCTTGTGCCACGGCACGTCGGAAATGCCGTCGACGATGCCGATCGGCTTGATCAGCGCCTCGGCCAGGTTGGAGTTCGCGCCCGGTTTTCCGAGCCGGTGGCCGTCGCCGGTGAGGTGCGCCCACCGCTGCAGCCGATCGTCGGCGAGCAGCGCCGCGATCCGGGGCGACGCCTCGTGGAAGTACTGCATCCGGACGAGCCGGTCGGTGCCGTCGCTCGTGTGCGCCCACCACGATCGGCCGTCGTCGCGCGTGTAGGTGCCCGCGACCGCGTCCATCTCGGCGCTGACCGCGGCCATCTCCGAGGCGTCGAACACTCCCGCGATGTGGAGGTAGCCGGCCTCGGCGAGGAAGTGCGCGAGCGTGCCGGGGTCGTCGTCGGGCCCGAACACGCGGTCGAGGTCGAGTGGCGTACCGGCCTCGTCGTGGAAGGCGACCGCGCCGCGCGTGTGCACGGGCCGATGGTCGAGCACGGAACGCAGCACGACCCACCAGTCGAGGACGTCTTCGAGCCGACCGACCGGCATGTCGAGCTCGCCCCCGGTGAAGAGCGTCATCGGCGTGATGAGATCGTTGACGATGTCGGCGAGCGCGTCGGCGTCGAGGCGGATGAAGGTGGCCGCGGCGCCGCGGTCGGGTGTGACTGCGAAGCGGTTGCCGTCGAACGACAGTGTCCACCGGCGACCGTCGATCTCGATCGCGAGCGGGGGAGGTGCGAGCTCGCGCGCGCCGGGCGCCGCCAGGGCGAGCCCGGCCGCGAACGCGTCCGGCAGCTCGCGGTCGAAGAAGTCGTGCGGGTCGACGGCCCGCACGTCGGCCGCGGTGCGGGTGCGAACATCCACCGACTTCATACCGACATTCAATCTTTGTGCAGCGCGTCGCGCAGCTCGGTCCGCGGATCGGGCCGGACCGCCCCCGGAACCTCGACGACGACCTCGTGGATCGTGCCCGTCCACGGGAACGGCACCGCGTAGTCGTCGCACACGGGGAAGCCGGAGTCGCGCCCGATCAGGAGCCTGGTGCCGCCGTGCTGCCACGTGAGTGGCACCGGTTGCGCCGACTCCGCGCGGCCGACGACGTCGTCGTCGCAGGTGAGTGTGAACGCTCCGCCCGCACCACCGGGAACAAAGGTGCACGCGAGCGCCATCGTCGATTGCGACGACATCGGCACGCGCGTGTCGGCGACGACTCGGGAGATGTCGCCGGCCGCGTTCACCACGAACGTGAGGTAGCCGTGGCGCACGAAGAACGCGAACCCGGAGTTCCAGTCGCCGAGCGCGCACAACACGCCCTCGGGTTGCCCCGATCCGCCGGCAACCGTGACGCGCGCGGTCATCGTGAAGCCGCCGACCAGATACGGCACCGACTCGTCGGTGGCCGGGCTCGCGTCGGGCCGGTACACGCACCGCGCGCCGGGCGGGTTCGGTGGCGGGATGAAACCGGTCAGCCGGCTCACCAGCGAATCGACGAGCGGGAACACGTGGTTGCGTTCCGCCTCCTCGGTCCAGCGCGCGTCGAGCGCGCGCACGACGTCGGGATGGGCAGCCGCGACATCGTGCGCCTCGGAGAAGTCGTCGTCGAGCCGGAACAACGACCACGTGTCGGTCGCGAAGTCGCGGCTGCCTTCGAGGAGGCGTTCCTCGTCGACGACGCCCTGCGACACGTGATCGGTCGTCGCCTTCCACCCGTCGTGCACGATCGACCGCGAGCCGAGGAGCTCGAAGTACTGCGTCGTGCGCGGGGCATGCGCGGCCCCATCGGAGAAGGTCGCCAGCAGGCTCGCGCCGTCGAACGGCTGCTGCACCGTGCCGTCGACCACCTCGGCAGGAGTGACATCGCAGGCGTCGAGGATCGTCGGCATGAGGTCGACGGCGTGGCAGAACTGGCTGCGGATCTCGCCGTTGCCGGCGCGGTCGATGCCCGCGGGCCAGTGCACGATCAACGGGGCGCGGGTACCGCCGAGCCACGTGTAGCGCTTCCACAATCGCAGCGGCGTGTTGCCGGCCCACGCCCAGCCCCACGAGTAGTGGTTGTAGGCGCGGAACCCGCCCCACTCGTCGAGGACCTCGAGGTTGCCGTCGACCGTCTCGGCGAGCTGCGACGTGAAGCGGTGCTCGTTGACCGTGCCGAGGGTGCCGCCTTCACCGCTCGCGCCGTTGTCGGAGATGAGCATCACGATCGTGTTGTCGAGCACACCGATGTCGCGCAGCCGATCGATGACCCGGCCGATCTGCGCGTCGGTGTGAGTGAGGAAGCCGGCGAAGACCTCCTGCATGCGCGCGTGCATACGCCGCTCGTCGGCGGTGAGGTCGCGCCACGACTGGATCCAACTCGGACGTTCGGTGAGCGTGGTGCCGGCGGGCACGATTCCCATCTCGACCTGGCGGGCGAAGATCGCCGCGCGCCACGCTTCCCATCCGCCGTCGAAGCGACCGCGGTACGGCTCCACCCACTCGGGCTTCACGTGGTGAGGCGCGTGCATCGCCCCCAGCGCCAACGACAGATAGAAGGGTTTTCCCGGCGCGGCCTGCTGCTGATCGAGCACATGGGTGATCGCGGCGTCGGCGAGGTCTTCGCTGAGGTGGTATCCGGCTTCGGGGCCGCGCGGCGGGTCGACGTAGTGGTTGTCGCGCACGAGATTGGGTGTCCACTGATTCGTGTCGCCCTGCAGGAAGCCGTAGAAGCGCTCGAACCCGTAGCCGAGCGGCCACCGGTCGAAGGGCCCCGAGTGCGAGCGCTCACCACGGGGGACGAGGTGCCACTTACCGATCGCGGTCGTGTTGTATCCCGCGTCGCGCAGCACGCGCGGGAGCGGCATCACCGACTTCGGCAGCCGGCACGTGTAGCCCGGGTAGGCCATCGGCATATCGGCGAGGAAGCCCATCCCGACGGCGTGGTGGTTGCGGCCGGTGAGGACGCTGGCCCGGGTCGGCGAGCACATCGCGGTGACGTGGAAGCGGTTGTAGCGCAGACCGCCGGCCGCGAGCGCGTCGATGTTGGGCGTCGCCATGTCGGAACCGAAGCATCCGAGCTGCGCGAACCCGACGTCGTCGAGGATGATCACCAGCACGTTCGGAGCGCCGGTCGCGGGCCGGGGATCGTCGGGCCTCGAGGGTCGGGGAGCCGCCCCCGGGGGTGATGCCAGATTGAACGGAGCCGCCGAATTGGGCATAGGCCGGTCAGCGTTGCGGAGGCGCGGTGTGCCGGTCAACACGCGCCGGTATCGTGGGCGGATGGCACGCATCTCATTTCCCGACAAAGGCCTCGGCGAGCACGTCGACTGGTCGCTGTACCGCACCAAGATGGCCGTCGGGATGGGGCAACTCTCCGAAGCCGTCTACGGCAACACCCAGCTCCCGTTGCGTGAGCGCGAAGCGGCCCGCTGGACGATCGCGCTGATCAACGACTGTGTCGTCTGCCGCGACACCCGTGCGCGCGACGGCGAGCAGGTGGGCATCGACGACGGCTTCTACTCCGACGTCGCGAGCTGGCGCACGAGCACGGCGCTCACCGATCGCGAGCGCCTCGCCGCCGAGTTCGCCGAGCGTTTCGCGCTCGACCATCTCGCGATGGACGATGCGTTCTGGGAGAAGCTGCGCGCCGCGTTCGCCGACGACGAGATCGCCGACCTCACCATCTGCTGCGGCATGTTCCTCGGCATGGGACGCACCCTCGCCGTCATCGGGGTTCGCGCCCCCGACGTCCGGATCCTCGTCTGAAGCCACGCGCGAGTGAGGCGGCGCTCGCCGGCGCGGTCGCGGCAGGGGTGGCACTGAGCGCAGCCGAGCTGATCGCGGGCTTCTTCCACCGCGGTCCGTCACTCGTCACCGGGGTCGCGCAACAGGTGATCAATCGCGCGCCCACGGCCTTCGTGCGCTTCGGGATCGATCGCCTCGGCCGCAACGACAAGCCGTCGCTCGTCGCGGGCACGATCGTGGTCACGCTGCTGATCGGCGCGGTGGCCGGGTTGCTCTCGGCCCGCCGCCGCATGGTCGGCGACCTGTTCTTCGTCGCGTTCGCCGTGCTCGGCATGCTCGCCGCGCTCGACATCACCGGTTCGTCGGCCGGTGCCGTGGTGTTCGGTGCGGTGTTCGCCGCGGCCGCCGGCATCGTGGCGCTGCGCACGATGCTGCGGTGGGCAGCCGCGCCCGCCACGTCCACGCGTGCGAAGGCGCCGGCGCGCGCGCCGCAGAGCGGGCGCGCGGCACCCGCGCCGCGTGCGGCCAAGACCGCGGCCCCCACGAGCAGCCGCCGACGGTTCCTTGTGCTCACGGGTGGTCTCGCCGCGGCCGCGGTCGTGGGCGGCGGCATCGGTCGCGCGCTGCTCGACCGTGTCTCGGTTGCCGCGGCGCGGGCGAAGGTGCTCCTTCCGCGGCCGCGGCGCGCGGCACCGCCGCTCCCGGCCGGGTCGAGCTTCTCGGTCGAGGGCTTGTCGCCGCTCGTCACGCCGAACGCCGACTTCTACCGCATCGATACGGCGCTGAGCGTCCCGCAGGTCGATCCCGACCATTGGACACTGAAGATCGGCGGCCGCGTCGACCACCCCTACGAGCTGACCTTCGCCGAGGTGCTCGCGATGCCGATGGTCGAGGAGTACGTCACGTTGTCGTGCGTCTCGAACGAAGTCGGCGGGCCGCTCATCAGCAACGCCAAGTGGTTGGGCGTGCCGCTGCCCACGCTGCTCGACCGCGCGGGTGTCCAAAAGGGCGCCGACCAGATCGTCGGACGGTCGGTCGACGATTTCACCGCGGGCATCCCCACCGCCGCGCTACTCGACGGACGGGTCGCGCTCCTGGCCGTCGGGATGAACGGCGAGCCGCTGCCGACGAAGCACGGGTTTCCCGCGCGTCTCGTCGTCGCCGGTCTCTACGGGTACGTGTCGGCGACGAAGTGGTTGACCGAACTCGAGGCGACGACCTTCGCCGACTACGACGCCTACTGGGTGCCGCGCGGCTGGTCGCAGCAGGCTCCGATCAAGACCGAGTCGCGCATCGACGTGCCGCGCGGCAGCGGCACCTTGAACGCAGGCACGATCGCGGTCGCCGGCGTGGCGTGGGCTCCGCACCGTGGGATCAACGCGGTGGAGGTGCAGGTCGACAACGAGCCGTGGCGGCCGGCGCAGCTCGCGACCGCGATCAACAGCAACACCTGGCGCCAATGGCGTTACCAGTGGCAGGCGACGGAGGGGACGCACCAAATCCGGGTGCGCGCCACCGACGGCATGGGCGCGGTGCAAACCGCAGACGAAGCCCCGCCGCCTCCGAACGGAGCGTCGGGCTACCACACCATCGTCGTCCAGGTCGCGTAGCCGCCCACTCACCCACCCGCCCCGGTTCTGATGGGGTTGCACGACCGTATCGGTCGCGTTTCCCCATCAGAACCAGGGATGAGCGGCTCAGGTTAAATCGCGTCGTCGCCGAGCTCGCCGGTTCGGACGCGCGTGATCTCCTCGACCGGTGAGATCCACACCTTGCCGTCACCGATCTGACCCGTACGTGCGGCGTCGACGATCGCGTCGCGCACACGCCCGGCGTCGCCGTCTTCGGTCAGCACCTCGACGCGGACCTTGGGGATGAACTCGATCGTGTACTCGGCTCCCCGGTACACCTCGGTGTGTCCGCGTTGCCGGCCGAAGCCGACGACCTCGGTCACGGTGATGCCGGGCAGCCCGATCTCGGTGAGTGCCGCCTTGACGTCGTCGAGCTTGAAGGGTTTGACGATCGCGGTGATGAGCTTCATTGCGGCACCTTCCCCGTCGAGACCCCCGATGCCGACGGCACCGTTCCACCACCGCTCGGAGGAACCGAGTGGCCGCCGCCGCCCGAGTGCGACTGCACGAAATCGGGGTAGGCGAGCACGCCGAACTCGGGCATGTCGAGACCTTGCAGCTCGACCTCGGGCGACACGCGGATCTGCATGAAGTTCTTGGCGATCGTGAAGATCAACCAGGTGACGCCCCATGCCCAGGCGAAGCCGATCACGACGTGGAACACCTGCGCAATCAGCTGGCCGCCGTCGCCGTAGAAGAGGCCGGTGACGCCCTTCGTGCTGGTCGCCTTGACCCCGTTCCACCCGACGCCGTAGGTGCCGTCGGCGAACAACCCGACTGCCAGCACGCCCCACGCGCCGCAGACGCCATGCACGGAGATCGCACCGCACGGGTCGTCGACGCCCATGCGGTCCCAGAACGCGACGCTGTAGACGACGAGCATGCCCGCGATCGCACCGATGATCACCGCGGCCCACGGTGCGACGAACGCGCACGACGCCGTGATCGCGACGAGGCCGGCGAGCATGCCGTTGCACGACATCGAGATGTCGGGTTTGCCGTACTTGGCGTTCGTCAGACCCATCGCCATGACGAACCCGACGCACGCCGCGAGCAACGTGTTGACGGCGACGAGGCCGATGCGCAGGTCGGTCGCGCCGAGCGTCGAGCCCGGGTTGAAGCCCATCCAGCCGAAGATGAGGATGAGCGTGCCGATCACGACGTACGGGATGTTGTGACCGGGGATCGCGTTGGCACTCCCGTCCTTGTTGAACTTCCCGATGCGGGGACCGAGCACCATCGCGAGCGCAAGCGCGGCCCAACCTCCGGTTGCGTGCACGACTCCCGACCCTGCGAAGTCGACGGCACCGTGACCGAGGTGCATCGACTGGCCGAGGTGCGCCATCCAACCGCCGCCCCAGATCCACATGCCGTAGATCGGGTAGATGATCGCTCCCATCGCGATCTCGGCGAGGAGGAAGCCGGCAAACGAGATTCGCTCGGCGATCGCGCCGATGATGATGTAGCCGGCCGTCTCCATGAAGACGACTTCGAACAGGAACAGCACCATCACGCCCACGTCGTACGAACCGTGGCTCTGCAGGAAGAACCCGTGCAATCCGAGGAAGCCCGCGCTGCCGTGGCCGATGATTCCGTTGAGCGGAGTCACACCACCGATGTTGGCGACGGGCGCGATGCCACCGAACTGAAATGCGAAGCCCACCGCGTAGTACGCGAGCAACGCGACCGCGAACGCAGCGATGTTCATCATCATCATGTGGGCCGCGTTCTTCGCGCGGGTGAGGCCGGTCACGAGGAACGCGAACCCGACCTGCATGAAGAGCACGAGGAAGCCGCAGATCAGCGTCCACGTGAAGTTGATCGACACGCCGAGGTGCCCGGTATCGGACGCGAGCGCGTTGATGCCCGGCTGCGACAACGGGACGTTCGTCGTGGTCTTGGGATAGTTACCGAGCGAGTTGAAGGCCGGCCCGGTGGTGTCGGCGGGGCTGTGATGCCCCCACGCCGCGCCGATGACGATCAGCACGATGAACGTCATCAGGCTGAGCGCGATGAACTTCTTACTTCGCGACACGTGTCCTCCCCGCGGCCGCGTGTTCCGGCCGGCGTTGTCGATGCGATTGCGTCGGTGGTCTTGAGCGAGACGCTCCGTTGCGTCAACCTGAACAAGAACCCCGCGCCGTTACGGCACCGATGCCGAACCATGAATGAGCTATTGCCACTTCCTGAAGCATCTCTGACGAATTACCCGTGAAAACATTCAGGAGATCGACAGATTCGTCAGAGAACCGACAGCAACAGGTTGCGTTCCGTTTACGCCGGTACCGCGGGCGGGTCGTCGGGTTCGGGCAGCCAGCGGTACCCGAGACCGGGCTCGTTGACGATGAGCAACGGCCGTCCGCCGTCGTCGCCGAGCTTGCGCCGCACGTGGTTCAGGTGCACCCGCAGCGACGTCACGTCGGCGTCGGCGGCCCGCCCGAGCTCCTCGAGCAGCCGCCCGTGCGTGACGAGGCCGCCGGGCTCGCGGACGAGCAGCGCGAGGATGCGCCACTCCGCCTTCGTGAGCCGCACCGGCTCGCCATCGCGGGTGACGCGCCCGGCGGTCAGGTCGATCGTCACTCCCTGGGCTTCGACGGTCGCCGCGACCGGAGGGGCGTCGAAGCTGCGACGCAGGGCGGCACGAACACGCGCGTGCAGCTCCTCCGTGTCGAACGGCTTCGTGATGTAGTCGTCGGCCCCCGCGTCGAGGGCGCGTACCTTGTCCGACCGGTCTTCGCGCACGGTCAGCACCACGACCGGTACCTGCGAGAGGCGGCGCACGTGCGCCAACACTGCGAAGCCGTCGACGCCGGGCAGGTTCAGGTCGAGGAGCACGAGGTCGGGCACGCAGCGGTCGACCGACTCGATGGCCGCCTCACCCGTCGCGACGTCGATCACGTCGATGTTCCGGGCACGTAGACCGACGCGGAGCGCGGTGCGCAGTGGCGTGTCGTCCTCGACCACGAGAACTGTGCTCATTCTACTCACCGTTCCTCCTCGTCGATCGGGGCGTCGAAGGGGAGTGCCATCACGAACGTGGCCCCTCCACCCGGCGTGTCTTCGATGGTGATGTTCCCACCGTGACCCTTGACGAACGCCTGCGCGATCGTGAGGCCGACCCCCGCCCCCGTCGCGTCGCGCACGCCTTCGCCGCGCACGAACTCCGCGAAGACGTGCTTGCGTTGGGCGGCCGGGATCCCGGGGCCGTGGTCGATGACGCTGATCCGGCACTCACCGTCGAGCACTGCGCTCGTGACCACGATCTCGTCGTCGCCCGGCGCGTAGCGGAGCGCGTTCTCGATGAGGCACGAGATCGCGACGTCCACCAGGGTCGGGTCGAGGGCCACGATCGTGATCCCGATCCTGTCGCCGACGAGCCGGACCCTGCGATTGCCGCTCACGCCCGAGACGCTGCGCAGCGCCGTCCGCACGAGCTCGGCGATGTCGACCGGTTCGCGCTGCACGACGACGTGCCCCGAACGGATCCGGCTGAGGTGGAGCACCTTGGCGACCAGCCGCTCGAGCCGTTCGGTCTCGCCCCGCGCGGTCGTGAGCAGCTCGTCGCGGGTGCTCGACTCGAGATCGGCGTGCGCGAGCAGGGTCGACACCGAGGCCTTGATCGACGCCAACGGGGTGCGCAGGTTGTGCGTCATCGCGGAGAGGAACGCGGCTCGGCTCTGTTGCGAAGCCGCGTGGATCCGGGCCGTGCTCGCCTCGCGATCGAGGCGCACCCGGTCGACGGAGGTGATGATGCCGCGGGCGAAGGCGTCGATGAGCTCGCGGTCGCCGGGCGTGAGGGGGCGAGGTCCGGGCACGATGTCGGCGCTCCCGGTCGCGAGGTCGATGGTGCAGCGGCCCAGACCGAAGAGCTCGGCCATCGTCCGTTGCGCGGCGTCGATCACGTCGTCGCGCGCAGCGCCGGCGAGGAGTTGCTCCATCAGCTCGAGGCGGGCGCGCGCTTCGAGCTCGCGCACGCGGGCGCGGCGACGGAGCTCGTTGACCCTCGTGACGGCCGCGCTCACCACCGCGGCGGTGACACCGAAGACGAAGAACGCGACGATGTCGTCGGTGCCGTTGATGCGCAACGAGCCGCGTGGCGCGGTGAAGAAGTAGTTCTCGGCGGCGAACGACGCGAGCACGCCGACCGTCGCGGGAACCGGCCCGAGGAACGACACGCCCACGACGACGACCACGTAGAGCAGGGCCGCGACCGTGTGGTTCGCGTGCGCCGCGTCCATCGCCAGCGTCGCGCCCGCGACCGCCGCGAGTCCCACCAACGCCCTGAGCCACCGGTCTTCGCCGATCACCACCGAAGGTCTACAGGTTCTGATGGTCGAAAACGACCGATCCGGGCCTCCCGCCCCATCAGAACGGGGGAACCGGCCAGAATCGGGGGATGGCCGACACACCGAGGATCCCACCGCTCGCACCCGACGAGCTCTCCGACCAACAGCGGGAGCTGATCGGGGGCGGTACCGCGCCGCCGCTCAACATCTTCCTCACGCTGGCGCGCTACCCGGGCCTGCTCCGGAAGTGGTTGCCGTTCGGCGGCAAGCTCCTCGCGGGCGGCAAGCTCACGCCGCGCGATCGCGAGCTCATCATCCTGCGCTCGGCGTTCCGCTCCGACGCGCGGTACGAGTGGGCGCAACACGTCGCCATCGCGGGCACCGCCGGGTTGAGCACCGACGAGATCCGCCGCGTCGCGAAGGGGCCGGACGCCGCGGGTTGGAACGACGACGATGCCGCGCTCCTGCGCGCCGTCGACGAGTTGCACGACGACCACTGCATCGGCGACACGACGTGGAACGCGCTCGCGGCCCGCTACGGGACCGAGCAGCTCATCGAGATCCCGATGCTCTCCGGTCACTACGCGATGCTCGCCGGCGTCTTGAACTCGCTGGGCGTCCAGCGGGAGACCCCCGATCTCCCAGAGCTCGGTGAGGTCTGACGTGGGCGACCGGCTCGCGAACAAGACCGCGGTGGTCGTCGGCGCCGGCCAGACCGCGGGCACGACGATCGGAAACGGTCGAGCGACCGCGATCCTGTTCGCGCGCGAGGGCGCCCGCGTGCTGCTCGTCGACTGTGATCGCGATTCCGTCCAGGAAACACTGGACCTGATCGAGCAGGAGACGCCCGGTGTGGCGAGCACGTTCGTCGCCGACATCGTCGACGAGGATGCGTGCCGGGCGATCGTGACGCACGCGCTCGAACAGTTCGACGGCCGCATCGACGTGCTGCACAACAACGTCGGGATCGGTGCCGGCGACGGCGGACCGACCTCCCTCGACTCCCACGCCTGGGATCGCATCATGGACACGAATCTCAAGGCGATGTGGCTGACGTGCAAGCACGTCGTGCCCGCGATGCGCGAGCAGCAGGCCGGCGCGATCGTCAACATCTCCTCGATCGCGGCCGTCGCCGGCGTCGGCAACCTCACCGCGTACAAGATCTCGAAGGCCGGGGTGAACGCGCTGACGCAGGCTCTCGCGGTGACGAACGCGCGCTTTGGCATTCGCGTCAACGGGATCATGCCGGGCCTCATCGACACGCCTATGGCCGTCGACGCGACCGCGCGTGCACGTAACGTGTCGCGTGACGTCGTGGCCGACGCGCGCGCCCGCACGGTTCCCCTCGGTCATCAAGGGACCGCGTGGGACATCGCGCACGCGGCGCTGTTCCTTGCGTCAGACGACGCCGCGTTCATCACCGGCGTCGTGCTCCCGGTCGACGGCGGGCAGAGCGCTCAGGTCGGCTGACCGTCGCCGATCGTGGCGTTGGCGGGCTCGGAACCGAAGTAGTGCGCGTCGGGGAAGGCGAAGATGCCGCCGTCG
>JBBSEC010000027.1:0-43400 GCA_038240075.1 Acidimicrobiia bacterium | reverse complement strand
CAGCGACACACCCGCGACCTGCGCGGGCAGCAACCCGAAGTTGTCGCGCGTGACGATGTACGCGCCACCGGCAGTCGGGTACGCCTTGATCGTCTGGCGGTACGACAGGATCAGGAAGCCGAGCACGACGAGCAACGCGACGGTGACCGGCACGACCAGTGCGAACGCGGCCACGCCCACGGCGGGGATGAGGACCTTCAGGATCTCCTCGGTGGCGTACGCGGAGGACGAGAGGTTGTCGGAGGCGAAGACGGCGAGGGCCGTCGGCTTCCCGAGGCGCTCGTGGGCGAGCTGATCGGTGTTGAGCGGGGGGCCGAGGAGCCGGTTCTTCCACCGGTATCCGAGGGTCTCGGGAACCTCGACCGGCTGGGCCTTCGGCTTCGGCTGCCGGTACCTCGGGCGCTCGGTCGGCTCCGGCAGGGTCACAGCCACGCCGCCAGTCGACCACGGCCGTCTACTCCGGCGCTACTTGTGGCCCCGCTTGACATTTTTAGGGGGCAAAATTTAAGATCACGCTCATCGAATCCCCAGTCTCGGCACTCGAAGAAACTGAGCAGAAGCTCTCCAAATCGGAGCGCGAAGCGATGAAATCCATCTACCGGCTCGCGAAGGAGCACGGGGAGGCTCACACCGGCGCGCTAGCGGAGCGGCTGGGCGTGAGCCCCGGCACCGTGACCGCGACCGTGAAGCGCCTGGCCGACCGCGGCCTCGTCGACCACACGCCCTACCGGGGTGTCGCGCTCACCAACCCCGGCCGCCGCGTCGCCGTCGACACCATCCGCCGGCACCGGATCGTCGAGCGGTTCCTTGCCGACCTGCTCGGCTACGCGTGGAACGAGGCCGACCGCCTGGCCACCACGTTCGAGCACGAGCTGCCGCAGGAAGTCGAGGACCGGCTCTTCGTCGCGCTCGACCGGCCCGCGACGTGCCCGCACGGCTTTCCGATCCCCGAACGCGAGACCGGTGTGCTGCCCGAGATGCCCGCGCTCTACACGCTCGAGCCCGGAGACAGCGCCGTCGTCGCGATCTCGGGATCCACCGATCCCGAGATCATCGCCTTCCTCGACACGCTCGGCCTGCGGCCGGGGGTGCGCGTCGAGGTGAAGGAGAAGCAGGCGTTCGACGGCCCGCTCGTGCTGCGCGTCGACGGGCGCGACCGCACACTCGGCAGCACCGTCGCGAACCAGGTCTTCGTTCAGAAGTCTCCACCCAGCGAATCGTCAGCAAAGAAGGAGCCCACGGCACAATGATGCACGTCCTCGCCGCCGAAGGCGGTTATCAGCAGTTCCATCTCGGTGGCACCGAGTGGTTCTGGCTCTTCTTCTCCGCCGCGACCGCGATCCTCGCGATCGTCACCGGCCTCGTGCTCGTACGCGGCGTGCTCGCGGCCGATCGCGGCACGCCGAAGATGATCGAGATCGCCGACGCGATCCAAGAGGGTGCGATGGCGTACCTGCGGCGGCAGTTCAAGACGATCGGGGTGATCCTCATCCCGTTGGCGGTCATCGTCTTCGTAACGTCGACGCACGTCTTGAAGCCTGACGGCTCGACCGCGTTGTCGTTCGGTCAGTCGGGCGCGTTCCGGACGCTCGCGTTCCTCGCCGGCTGCTTCATGTCGGGCTTCACCGGCTTCATCGGGATGAGCCTCGCCGTGCGCGGCAACGTGCGCACCGCGGCGGCCGCTCGCAAGGGCTCGCTGCCCGCGGCGTTGAAGGTCGCGTTCCGCACCGGCGGTGTCGCCGGCATGTTCACGGTCGGGCTCGGCCTCATCGGCGCGACCACGATCATCATGATCTTCCAGAACACCGCGTCGGCGATCCTGATCGGCTTCGGATTCGGTGGCTCGTTGCTCGCACTGTTCCTGCGGGTCGGCGGTGGCATCTTCACGAAGGCTGCCGACGTCGGCGCCGACCTCGTCGGCAAGGTCGAGCAGGGCATTCCCGAAGACGACCCCCGCAACCCGGCGACCATCGCCGACAACGTGGGCGACAACGTCGGCGACTGCGCGGGGATGGCGGCCGACCTCTTCGAGAGCTACGAAGTCACGCTGGTCGCGTCGATCATCCTCGGCGTGGCCGCGTTCAGGTCGATCGGCGCGAACCCCGCGCTCGGATTGATCTTCCCGCTCGTCGCGCGCGCCATCGGCGTGCTCGCGTCGATCGTCGGTGTGTTCGCGGTGCGGGCCACGGACAAGGACAAGTCGGCAATGGCACCGATCAACCGCGGCTTCCTCGTCGCCAGCATCCTCACGGTGATCGGTACCGCAATCGTCGCGTTCGGCTACGTCGGCAACAAGCACGCGCACGCCGGTTGGAAGGTGTTCGGCGCAGTCGTCACCGGCCTCGTGCTCGCGCAGGTGCTGAGCCGGCTCACCGAGTACTTCACTTCCACCGAGACCCGACCTGTGCGTGAGATCGCGGAAGCGACGCGCACGGGACCGGCCACGACCGTGCTCGCCGGCATCAGCTCCGGACTCGAGTCGTCGGTGTACGCGATCATCGCGATCGCGGCAGCGTTGGCCGTGGGTATCGCGCTCGGTGCGGGCAACGTGCAGTTCTCGCTCTACCTCGTCGCCCTCACCGGCATGGGCATGCTCGCCACGACCGGTGTCGTCGTCTCGGAAGACACGTTCGGACCGGTTGCCGACAACGCCGCCGGCATCGCGGAGATGTCGGGTGAGTTCGACGGTGAAGCCGAGCGCATCATGGTGAGCCTCGACGCGGTCGGGAACACCACGAAGGCGGTCACGAAGGGCTTCGCGATCGGCTCGGCGGTCATCGCCGCGGTGGCGTTGTTCGCGAGCTACATCGAGACGATCGGTCAGCAGCTCAACCTCACGGAGAAGGGCAACGACCTCTTCCACGCGGCGCAGACCCAGATCAACGTGGCCGACCCGAAGACGTTCATCGGGCTGCTCATCGGTGGCTCGGTCGCGTTCATGTTCAGCTCGCTCGCGATCCGCGCGGTCGGGCGCACGGCCGGCACGGTGGTGCAGGAGGTCCGCAACCAGTTCGCCGACGGCAAGATCATGTCGGGCGAGCGGCGGCCCGACTACGGCGCCGTCATCGACATCTGCACCGCCGCGTCGTTGCGTGAGCTCGCAACGCCTGCACTGCTCGCGGTGCTCACGCCGGTGATCGTCGGCTTCGGCATCAGCTACTTCGCGCTCGGTGCGTTCCTCGCGGCGGTCATCCTCACCGGCCAGCTCATGGCCAACTTCCTCTCGAACGCGGGAGGCGCGTGGGACAACGCGAAGAAGTACATCGAGGACGGCAACGAGGGTGGGAAGGGCTCGAAGGCGCACGAGGCCGCCGTCATCGGCGACACCGTCGGCGACCCGTTCAAGGACACCGCGGGCCCCGCGCTCAACCCGTTGATCAAGGTGATGAACCTGATCTCGCTGCTGATCCTGCCGGCCGTGATCAGCCTGCGGCACAACGACGGCGCGCGCTTCTCCATTGCGGGTGCGTCGCTCGTCGTGCTCATCGGTGCGATCGCGTTTTCGAAGCGCTCGGGGATGAGCGTCGGTGGCGACCCGACACCGTCGGCACCGTCCGACCCGGTGCTCGTCGGCCCGGCCTGATCCTCACGGTTCCGCGCCCCTGGTATGCCGTTTGTTGCGCAGATGAAATAAGCGGCATACCAGGGACGTCGCGGCGCGAGCGGGCTCGGCTGAGCTCGCAGCCGGGCCATGCCGACGACGTGCTCACCGTCGCGGGCGATCGCCACGTGCTGCGACTGCTCGAACGAACGCTGCAACGCGGTCGCCGAGCGACCGTTGTCGAAGTCGTCGGACGCGAGATCGGCTTTCGCCCGGGACCAGTCGACGCCGTCGAGGGAGGCGTCGATCCGGACCATGGCTCAGGCGGAGCCGGTCGGCTTGCCGGCGGACGGGTCTGCTTCCCGGGACGCGACACCACGGCGGTGCTTGCGGTACTCGAGCACGGGGGGAATCAGCGAGACGACCACGATCAACGCGACGATCGGCAGGAGATAGTGGTCGACGTTCTTGATGTGCTTGCCGAGGAAGTAGCCGGCAAGGCTGACGCCGATCGCCCAGATCGCGGCACCGATGGCGTTGTAGACGAAGAAGGTGCGCCGCTTCATCTCGCTCATCCCGACGAAGATCGGCGCGATCGTCCGCACGATCGGGATGAAGCGGGCGAGGATCACCGACTTCGGGCCCTGCCGCTCCACGAACTCGTGCGCCCGCACCTCGTACTCGGGTTTGAAGAACCGGGCGCCCGGCTTGAACAGCCGGGTTCCGTAGCGCTCGCCGATCTCGTATCCGATCTGGGCGCCCGCGACGGCGACGACGAACGCGCCCAGGGCGATCACGGCGATGTTGACGTTGAAGTTGTATTTGCTCGAGGTCGCGAAGAGCCCGGCGGTGAAGAGGAGCGAGTCTCCGGGGAGGGGAGCCGGGAAGATCCCTGACTCGATGAAGATCACCGCGAGCAGCCCCACCAGCCCGAACGTGTCGATCAGGTGCTTGGGGTCGAGGAAGTTCACGGGGCGACGTTAGCGGCGCAACGTCGCCGGATCGGGGCAAAACGACCACGTTTGGTGGGCAAACCGCACGCGTCACGACGTCCTTGCTTCCGGATGGCTACGGTCACGAGCCCTGGTGGCCGAGAGGTGAGTCGCCGGCCGAGAGAGGAACCAGTGGCCAAATCGCTCGTCATCGTGGAGTCCCCGGCGAAGGGAAAGACCATCGCGGGCTTCCTCGGCGCGGGCTACGAGGTGAAGGCGAGCATCGGCCATATCCGTGACCTGCCGCGCTCGGGCCTCGCGATCGACGTCGACAACCACTTCACGCCTGAGTATGTGGTCGCGGACGGGAAGCAGAAGGTCGTCACCGACCTGAAGCGGGCCCTCAAGGACGCCGACGAGCTCATCCTCGCGACGGACGAGGACCGTGAGGGTGAGGCCATCGCCTGGCACGTGCTCGAGGTGCTGCAGCCCAAGGTGCCCGTGAAGCGGATGGTCTTTCACGAGATCACGCGCAGCGCGATCCAGGCCGCGCTCGACTCGCCGCGCGATCTCGACATGAAGCTCGTCGAGGCGCAGGAAGGTCGCCGCGTGCTCGACCGCCTCGTCGGCTACGAGGTGTCGCCGGTGCTCTGGCGCAAGATCGGTAGGGGCGCCCGGTCGGCCGGACGCGTGCAGAGCGTCGCGGTGCGGCTCGTGGTCGAGCGCGAACGGGCGCGCATGGCGTTCCGCAGCGGGCAGTGGTCCGACCTCGTCGCCACGCTGGCCGCGCACGACATGAGCTTCCCGGCTTCACTCGTCGAGCTCGACGACGTGAAGCTCGCAACCGGCAACGACTTCGACGCCGCGACCGGCCGCGTTGCCGAGGGCAAGCAGGTGCTCGTGCTCGACGAGGCCGCCGCGACCGCGCTCGCCGGCCGTCTGCGCGATTCCGCGTACAGCGTCGACTCCGTCGAGTCGTCGCGGTTGACCGAGAAGCCGAAGGCTCCGTTCACCACGTCCACGCTGCAGCAGGAAGCCGGCCGCAAGCTGCGGTACGGCTCCGCGAAGACGATGGCCGTCGCCCAGCGCCTCTACGAGCGCGGGTTCATCACCTATATGCGGACCGACAGCACCAACCTGTCGGAGCAGGCCGTCGGTGCGGCGCGGCGCCAGATCGTCGAGCGCTTCGGCGAGGAGTACCTGCCGTCGGAATCGCGTGCCTACCGCACCAAGGTGAAGAACGCGCAGGAGGCGCACGAGGCGATCCGTCCCGCGGGCGAAGACATCCGTCCTCCCGAGGCCGTGCGCGCGGAGCTCGACTCCGACGAGCGCTCCCTCTACGAGCTGATCTGGATCCGCACGATCGCGAGCCAGATGGCCGACGCCCGTGCCCTGCGCGTCACGCTGAAGATCGGCGCCGCGTCGAGCGCGGGCGAGCGTGCGGTACTGCGCGCGTCGGGCAAGACGTACGAGTTCCTCGGTTTCCGCCGCGCGTATGTCGAAGACGTCGACGACGAAGAGGGCCCGGAGGGCGAGTCGCGGCTCCCACCGGTTGCCGAAGGCGAGCGCGTCGCGCTCGAGGACCTCCGGCCGGTGCGGCACGAGACGAAGCCGCCCGCCCGCTACACCGAGGCGAGTCTCGTGAAGGAGCTCGAGGAGAAGGGGATCGGTCGCCCGTCGACGTACGCGTCGGTGATGCAGACGATCCAGGCGCGCGAGTACGTGTGGAAGAAGGGCACCGCGCTCGTTCCGGCGTGGATGGCGTTCGCCGTCGTCCGCCTGCTCGAGCAGCACTTCGGCCACCTCGTCGACTACAGCTTCACCGCCACCATGGAAGAGGCGCTCGACGTCATCGCCCGCGGCGAGGGTGAAGCCGAGAAGTGGCTCCACACCTTCTACTTCGGGAACGGCCAGGCCGGTCTGCGCGAGCTTGTCGGCGACGAGAACCTCGCGCGCATCGATCCGCGTCAGATCAGCACCATCCCCATCGGCACCGACGAGGACGGAACCCCGGTCGTCGTGCGCGTTGGGCGTTACGGACCGTACGTGCAGGTGGGCGAGGAGGGCGCGCGCGGCTCGATCCCGCCGGACCTCGCGCCCGACGAGCTCACCATCGAGGTCGCGCTCGAGCTCGCGCGCCGCCAGGCCGAAGGTCCGCAGGCGCTCGGTGACGATCCCGTCAGTGGTCTCCCTGTCTTCGTGCTCAACGGGCGCTTCGGCCCCTACGTGCAGCTCGGCGAGATGAACGGCGACAGCGACAAGGACGGCGACAAGAAAGCGAAGAAGGCCGAGAAGCCGCCCCGCGCGTCGCTGTTCAAGACGATGCAGCCGGAGACGGTCACGCTCGAAGACGCGCTGATGCTGCTGTCGCTGCCGCGTGTCGTGGGCGCCGGCGAAGACGGCGAAGAGATCGTTGCGCTCAACGGTCGGTACGGGCCCTACATCAAGAAGGGTTCCGACACCCGTAGCCTCGACTCGGAAGACAAGCTGCTCACGCTGACCCTTCCGGAGGCGCTGGCGCTGCTCGCGACGCCGAAGACACGCGGTGGACGCGCGGCCAAGCCGCCGATCGCGGAGCTCGGCGAGTCGCCGGACACCGGCGCGCTGATTCGCGTGCTCGAGGGTCGTTTCGGTGCGTACTGCACCGACGGCACCACGAACGCGACGGTGCCGCGAGGAACCGATCCGGCCGCGGTCACCTTGCCCGAGGCCATCGCGTTGCTGCGGGCCCGCGCCGCGGCGGGGCCGTCCAAGCGGGCCAAGAAGGCGCCCGCGAAGAAGAAGGCACCGGCGAAGAAGGCGACGAAGGCCAAGAAGGCCACGAAAGCCAAGAAGGCGACCGCGGCGAAGAAGGCGACGACCGCCAAGACGGGCGACGGCGACACGACCACGGCTCCTCCGGCAATGAAGGCCGCTCCGCTGAGTGATGCCGACGCGTGATCCGCGGGCACGAAGCGCCAGCGACCGCCATCTAGCCTGATTCCGGTGAGCGACCAGCCGCCGGCGCCGTTCATCCCCCCCGGGCCGGACGAACAGCCGATTCAATCGTCGACGTTCGGCGTCCTGCGCGGCAAGTTCTTCCGGCTCTTCGCGGCGCAGTTCTCGTCGAGCCTCGGCGACTGGATCGGGCTCCTCGCGATCCTCGCCTTGGCCCAATCGGTCTCGGGTGGGACCGGAATCGGTTTGGTGATGATCGCCCGGATGCTGCCGGGCTTCGTGCTCGCGCCCGTCGGCGGCGCGCTGATCGACCGCTGGGACCGCCGCAAGGTGATGGTCACGTGCGACATCGGCCGCGCGGTGCTGTTGGCGCTCCTGCCGTTCTTCCACGACCTCGTCGAGCTGGTGCTGATCTCGTTCCTGATCGAGATCCTCACGCTCATGTGGAGCCCCGCGAAGGACGCGTCCGTGCCCAACGTGGTCGAGCCCGATCAGCTCGCGTCGGCCAACTCGCTCGGCCTGGTCGCGGCGTACGCGACGTTTCCGCTCGGGGCCGGCCTCTTCGCGGCTCTGGCCGGGATCTCGAAGTGGCTCGGCCACTTCCATGCGCTGCATCTGTTGCATGCCAACCAGTCGTCGCTGGCGATCTGGGCCGATGGCGCCAGCTTCCTGGTCTCGGCATGGCTCATCTTCCATCTCGACCTTCCCGAAGCCGAGCGGCACGCCCCGCAGCGCATCGACTGGGGCGCGACGTACCGCGACATCGTCGACGGCATGCGGTTCATCCGCACCGATCCGCTGGTGCGTGGAGTGATGATCGGGCTCGCGGGCGGTCTGCTCGGTGGGGGAGCCGTCATACCGCTCGGGCCGGCGCTGTCGAAACAGGTGCTCGGTGGTGGCGACAGTGGTTTCGGTCTGCTGATCACGGCCCTCGGTGTCGGTGCCGCGATCGGTGTGCTCACGCTGTTGTGGTTGCAACGTCGGTTACCGCGCGAGTCGGTGTTCTGGGTCGCCGTCGTCGCGTGCGGCACGTCGATCATCGTCGCCGCATCGGTGTCGTCGCTCGCACCGGCGATGGTGGCCGGGGCGTTCGTGGGCGCAACCGCGGGCACCGGCTACGTCACCGGTTTCACCGTGCTGCAGGAGAACGTTGCCGACGAGATGCGCGGCCGCATCTTCGCGACGCTCTACACGGTCGTGCGCGTGTGCCTGCTGCTCGCGCTCACGATCTCGCCGTTCATCGAGAACCTGCTCGGCAACGTCGCACAACACGTGAACAACGGACAGCTCCACGTTGCGAACGTGCACGTCGATCTGCCCGGTGTCCGCCTTGCACTCTGGGCGGGCGGCGCGGTGACGGTGTTGTCGGGGCTGGCGGCGCGTTTTCTCATGCGGCGGGTCAAGACCACCGGGGCCGTCGACGGGCTCGCCGCGTGAGCGCGGCGCGCGGCGTCTTCATCGTGCTCGAGGGTGGTGAGGGGAGCGGCAAGAGCACCCAGGCCGCGATCCTCGCCCGTCGACTGCGCGCCGAGAGTCGCGACGTCGTGGAGACCTTCGAGCCCGGGGCCACCGCGCGCGGGGCGCTCCTCCGGTCGGTGCTGCTCCACGACGAGACCGACCTCGACCCGTACGCCGAGCTGCTGCTGATGGCCGCCGACCGGGCCCAGCACGTGAGCGAGTTGATCGCGCCCGCGGTCGCGCGGGGAGCCGTGGTCGTCTGCGACCGGTTCTCGCCGTCGTCGCTCGTGTACCAGGGTGTCGCGCGCGGCTTGGGGGTCGAACCGGTCGAGGCGGTCGTCGAGTTCGCGGCCCAGGGCGTACGTCCCGATGTCGTCGTCGTGCTCGACGTTTCCGACGCGGTCGCACTCGCGCGGCTGCCCGAGGCGCGCGACCGCTTCGAGCGCGCCGGTACCGAGTTCCACGCCGCGGTGCGCGGCGCGTACCGCGACCTCGCGGGGCCTCGGGGTTGGGTCGTCGTCGGCGGCGGCGGCGACCCCGAGACGGTTGCCGCGGCCGTGTGGGAAGCCGTCGCTCCCCACCTCTAGTCTCCGGGCGTGGCGATGTGGACGGGTCTGGTTGGGCAGGAGCGCGCGATCGAGGCGCTCGAGCACGCCGCGGCGCGGCCCGGACACGCCTACCTCCTCGTCGGCCCGGCCGGCTCCGGTGTCGAGGTCGCGGCGCGCAGCTTCGCGGCCGAGCTCGTGGCACCCGACGGCGACGAACGGATTCGCGGTCTCGTGCTGCGCGGGCTGCATCCCGACGTCGTCGAGTTCGAGCCCGGCGGGTTCTCCTACCTGGTCGACAAGGACGTGCGCGAGCGCATCCTCCCGGAGGCGAGCCGCGCGCCGATCGAAGCCGACCGCAAAGTGCTCGTGCTGTTCGAAGCGGAGCGGTTGCGCGGCAACCAGAACGAGTCGGCGAACGCAATGCTGAAGACCCTCGAAGAGCCGCCGCCGCGCACGATCGTCCTCCTCGTGACCGGCGCGCCCGACGATCTGCTCCCCACGATCCGCTCACGCTGCCAGCGCATCGACCTCGAGCCGGTGCCGCTCGACGCGCTCGAGGTCGCTCTCGTCGCCGACGGTTGCTCGCCCGAGATGGCGAGCCTCGCGTCGAGGCTCGCGGGTGGCAACCTCGCACGGGCGCGCGCGCTCGCCGGCCCGCTCGCCGATCTACGCGCCGCGTTCGCGGCTGCACCCGCGCGAGTCGACGGCACCGGGGGCACGGCTGCGCGCATCGCCGACGAGCTCGACGTCGTGCTCGACTCCGCTGCCGCGACCGTCGGCCGGCGCCACGCGACCGAGCTCGCCGAGTTCGATGCCGATATGGAACGTCACGGCTACTCCGATCGCGACGCGCAACGGTTGCGCCGCCGCCTCGAAGATCGGCAGCGACGCGAAGTGAGGCGCGTGCGTATCGACCTGCTGACCGAGGGCGTCACCGCGATCGAGTCGGTGTACCGCGATTCGCTCGGTGCGCCCGCGCCGCCGCTCAACACCAACCTCACCCCGCTCGTGGTGTCGCCCCGGGCCGTCGGGCCCGCGCTCGACGCGTGCCGCGACGCGCGCGAGGCGTTCCTGATCAACGAGAAGGGCCTCGTTCGCCTGCAGTATCTGCTGCTGTGCCTGCCCGCTCCCGGCGGCGCCCCCATCCGTAGTCGCTAGCGTTTCTCCAATGCGGCTGTTCGTCGACACCACGCCGCTGCGCGTCTCCCGAGACTTCCGTCGGCTGTGGGTGGGCCAGGCGGTGTCGTTCATCGGGAGCACCATCACCATGGCCGCGCTGCCGTTCCAGGTGTTCCACCAGACCGGGTCGTCGGTCGCGGTCGGCTTGCTCGGCGTCGCGCAGCTCGGCCCGCTGCTGCTGTTCTCACTCGCGGGCGGCGCGCTCGCCGACAGCCTCGACAAGCGCCGTCTGCTCGTCGGCGTGACGACGACCGCGCTCGCGTGCTCGGCCGGGCTCGCGGTCAACGCATCGCTCGGTCACCCGCAGCTGTGGTTGCTGTATGTGCTCGGTGCCGCGTCGAGTGGCACGTTCGCCGTCAGCTTCCCGGTGCTGCGCTCGTTGCTCCCGCTGCTGCTCGAGGAGTCGTTGCGTCCGGCCGCGTTCGCGTTGCAGTCAACGTACGGGTCGTTCGGAATGATGGCGGGGCCCGCGCTCGCCGGCGTGCTGATCGCGGTCGTCGGGCTCGCGAGCGCGTACACCGTCGACGTCGGCACGTACCTCGTCGCCGTCATCGTGTTCGCCGGCATCGCGCCGGCACCACCGGTTGCGGGGAGCCGAGCCGCGTCGACGTCGTCGGTGCTCGAGGGACTGCGGTTCCTGCGCGGGCACTCGGTGATCATGAGCACGTTCGGGATCGATTTGCTCGCGATGATCTTCGGCATGCCGCGCGCGCTGTTCCCGGCGCTCGCGCAACGGCTCGGCGGCGGCGCGGTGTTGTACGGACTGCTGCTGTCGTCGGTCGCGGCCGGAGCGTTCATCGCGTCGCTCGTCAGCGGATGGACGATCCGGGTGCAACGCCAGGGGCTCGCGGTGATATTGGCGGTGACCGCGTGGGGAACGGCGATCGGCATCGCGGGCTTGGTGCGCGTTCCGGTCGTCGTGATGGTGCTGCTCGCCGCCGCGGGCGCCGCCGACATGATCTCGGGCGTCTACCGCTCGACGATCACGGCCGCGGTGACGCCCGACGGGATGCGGGGCCGGGTGAGCGGTGTCGAGATCGCGGTCTACGCCGGCGGCCCGGTGCTCGGCGACATCGAGGCCGGTCTCGTCGGAGGTTTGCTCGGCGTCCCGTTCGCCATCGTGTCGGGGGGCGTGGCCTGCGTCGTGAGCGCCGCCGTGTTCGCGACGAGGGTCCGCAGCTTCGCCACCTACCGCCGGCCGGCAGCCCCACCGGAGGTCGCTAAACTCACCTCTCCCTCGCCGGGGTAGCTCAGTCGGTAGAGCAGCTCACTCGTAATGAGCAGGTCAGGAGTTCGAATCTCCTCTCCGGCTCCATCAAACTTCAGGTCAGGCGGTTTTCGCGCCGGGAGCGGCGAGCGTCACGAGACGCCAACCCCGCGGGAACCCCGTGGAGCGTTTTCGGAGTCGGCTGCCGGGTCGTCGAGGACGTGCTCGCCGAGGCGTCGCGCAGCACTCGCGTCCGCTCCCGTCGTCGCTTGCGCATACAGCCCGATCGTGAGGCGCGGGTCCGAGTGTCCGAGGCGGTTCTGCGCGGTCCTCACGTCGACACCACCGGTCACCATCGCCGCCCACACGCGTGAACGGAAAACTGAATAGCGCAAAGGTCCGCCCTGCGGCGCGCCGAACACGTGGGCTTCCGAGTCAGACGCGGTGAGGTCGCGGCGGCGGTGGTTGCTGGAGGGCGCCTGCGGTTCGTCGGCGTTACTGTTCGCATCGGCCGTGACTGGCGTTTTGGTGGAGAACCACCGGGGAGCGGCCGCCGGCGATGAGTCGGTCGAAGCCGTGCGCCTGGGCGATCAATCATCAGATCGACCGAGGAGCACGACATGTCCGCTTCCCAAGACGCTGTGGCGTACCGAGCCGGTCTCGACGTGGTGCGGGCGGTCGAGCCTCGCATCGCTGAGGCGATCGCTGATGAACTGGATAGCCAACGACGTCAGCTCAAGCTCATCGCGTCGGAGAACTACGCCTCGCCGGCCGTGCTCCTCGCAATGGGCAACTGGTTGTCCGACAAATACGCGGAAGGGACGCCCGGCCATCGCTTCTACGCGGGCTGCGAGGTCGTCGACCGCATCGAAAGGATCGCGAACGAGCATGCCTGCGCGCTCTTCGGCGCGGAGCACGCGTACGTGCAGCCACATTCCGGCATCGACGCCAACCTCGTGGCGTTCTGGTCGATCCTCGCCAAACGGATCGAGTTACCTCGACTCGACGCGCTCGGCGTGTCCCACGTCAACGACCTCAAGGCATCGGACTGGGAGATGCTTCGACGCGTGCTGAACGAGCAGCGGATGATCGGCATGGCCCTCGACGCAGGCGGCCATCTCACACACGGCTTCCGTCCGAACATCTCCGGAAAGCTGTTCAACCAGCGCAGCTATGGCGTCGATCCCGCCACCGAGTTACTCGACTACGACGCGGTCCGCGCCCTCGCCCGCGCGTTCCGTCCCCTCGTGATCGTCGCGGGCTATTCCGCCTATCCGCGCAACCCGAACTTCCGGGTGCTGCGCGAAATCGCTGACGAGGTCGACGCAACCCTCATGGTCGACATGGCGCACTTCGCGGGTCTCGTCGCTGGCAAGGTGCTCACCGGCGACCTCGACCCCGTCGCCCACGCGCACATCGTCACGTCGACGACGCACAAGTCGCTGCGGGGCCCGCGCGGCGGATTGGTGCTGTGCAGCGCCGAATACGCCGAGTTCGTCGACCGGGGCTGCCCCATGGTGCTCGGCGGCCCTATGCCCCACATCATGGCGGCCAAAGCCGTCTGCCTCGCCGAAGCCCGCGCGCCCAGCTTCGTCGACTATGCCCAGCGCATCGTCAACAACGCGGACGCACTCGCGCGGGGTCTGCTCCGCCGAGGCGTTCGCCTCGTGACCGGTGGAACCGAAAACCACCTCGTCCTCATGGATGTCACCAACCACTTCGGCCTCACCGGACGACAAGCAGAGTCCGCGCTGCTCGACGCGGGCGTCGTCACCAATCGCAACTCGATCCCCGCCGACCCCGACGGTGCGTGGTACACCTCCGGTGTCCGACTCGGCACCCCGGCACTCACGACCCTCGGACTCGGCACCGACGAGTTCGACGAAGTCGCCGACATCATCGCCGCCGTCCTGCGCGCCACAGAACCGGCAACCGCGAACTCAAAACGTTCCCGGGCCCGCTACACGCTTCCCGCTGAGGTCGCCGCCGAATGCCGAACCCGATGCGCCGACCTGCTGTCCCAGTTTCCCCTCTACCCGACAATCCAGCTGTAGTGCCGCTCGGCGGACGATCGGTGTGAGAGAACGAACGCCCGCGACAGATGCGCGCTCGCGCGGTCGTCCATCCCACCCGTCGAGCAACAGCGCCGACCTCACCCCAGTGCGCTCTCGCCTACGCGGCGTCCTCGGCCAAGGGACTATTCCCTCACGCCGGCTCGGAGCAGCTGTCTCGCCCGGCGTTCGACGTGATCGCCCGACTCGAAGGCCGTTTCATGGGCAGTGGGTAGGAGCGCGATGTCGGGACGTAGATCGGGCACTCGATGGGTCTAGTTCTCGTTGGTGAGCAGCGAGACGACCTGGTCGGTGTCGGCGAGGTCGTTGAGCACCGCATCCGGGCGGAGAGCTTCGAGATCGGCGTATTCGTAGTGGGAGTTCGTCGCCACGAGAAGACAGCGCACACCACCAACTCGAGCGCATTCCAGGTCGCGGGGCGTGTCACCCACGATCCACACATCATCGAGCTCGAACCCCTGGCCGTAGTGTCGAGACGCCCGTTCGAGTGCGACAGCGACCAACGCTCCCCGGTCGAGGTGATCGTCTCCGTACGCGCCTGCGTCGAGTTCGATGCGATCGTGGAGCTCGAACGCACTGACCTTGACCCGCGCGTTCGCGGCAAGGTTCCCGGTGAGCAGCGTCTGGGCAACCGTGCCCGACGCAGCAAGACGGCTGACGAGCGCATCGACACCGGGGCAGAGCGCGCCCTCCCGCGAGATTCGGTGAGCGAGTCCAGTGAGGTGTCGCGTTGCGGCAGCTTGCGCAGCAGGCAACAGCTCATCGACATGCATGTCCGTGACCCCGGCGAGTTCGAGAAGCTCTGAAAGAATCTGCCGATCGGTCTTCCCGCTCATTACCACGCGGCCTGTCGGCTCGCGTCCAGAAACCTCCGCAACCGCGAGGACGAGAGCTTCTGCCCCTACTGGCCCGCAGTGCATCAAGGTTCCGTCGATATCCCACAGCACCAGCGTTCGACGCATCGAGCGAACCTACCTGGACACACCGCAGGCGCAGCCCCAAAAATCGCGCGCCCCGGATCGCCGGGTCGGAGGCGTGCTATTGGCTCGATGAACCGACCACGTTTGCTCACGCGAGCGGGCAACGATTGTCTGCGCTAGGAATGCGCGCGCGCGTACACGACGGCACCCGATTCGTAGCGCGACTGTTCGTGTCCGAAGGCCAGCCCCGCGCCAACCCCGCGGCAACCCCGCCGACGCATGCAACCGCCCCTGTTCGCCGAGGGTCGCCGCGAGCGTGTGACCAGCCATTACGCGTCGCTGTCGTTCGCCGCTATCCGCCTGAGGCGCCCTCGTAATGAGCAGGTCAGGAGTTCGAATCTCCTCTCCGGCTCTCACCCCCTCTGACCAGGGATGACCGGTCAGACAGGTGGGAGAAGGCGAACGGGTCACCGTTGGTTGACGTGCTCACACGACGACCCGGGCCTCGTCGCGTCGTCCGCCCTGGCCTTCATGTGTCGCGTATGTGATGCAAAATGCAGACCAGGGAGCGTTCGGCCCGGATGAGACCGCGTCGGCGAACATGGCTGCGCATGGACGACCCGTTGCGCGGCGCGATCGAAGGCGATCTCGGCACGACGATCGTCGACGCGCGACGCGTGCATGGGGGCGACGTGGCGATCGCGTACGCGCTCGACCTCGACGATGGACGCCGCGCGTTCGCGAAGACGCATCCGGCCGCGCCGCCGAACTTCTTCACGACCGAAGCGGCAGGGCTCGAGTGGTTGCGTGCGCCCGGCGTGATCCCGGTGCCCGCAGTGCTCGCGGTCTCCGACGAGACCCCGAACCGGCTCGTGCTCGAGTGGATCGACGAGGGCGGCCGCGCGACCGACCGGAGCGAAGCCGAGCTCGGCACCGCGCTGGCCGCGCTGCACGCGGCCGGCGCGCCGGCGTTCGGGCGCGAGGATCGTCGCACCACGGGGAGCCGCGGGCTGCCGAACGAGCCGTGCGCGACCTGGGCCGAGTTCTACCGTGACAACCGGCTGCTCGTGCTGGCCCGCCTCGCGCGCGAGGCGAACGCGCTCCCGTCGAGCGGGATCGCGCAACTCGCACGCGTGGCGAGCCGGCTCGAAGACCTCGGCGCGGCCGACGAACCCCCGGCCCGTCTGCACGGCGACCTCTGGGCCGGCAACCGGCTCGTCGACGCGCGCGGCCGCAGTTGGCTCATCGATCCCGCCGCGCACGGCGGTCATCGTGAGTTCGACCTCGCGATGATGCGACTGTTCGGCGGCTTCGGCCCGCGCTGCTTCTCTGCGTATGCCGAGGTGTCACCGCTCGTGCCGGGTTGGCAGGATCGCGTCGCGCTGCATCAGATCGCGCCACTCGTCGTTCACGCGATCAAGTTCGGCGGCGGGTACGTCGCCGCGGCCGGCGAGGCGATCGCCGCGTACGCGTGAATCCGGCCCCGCCCGCGGCCTTGCGGTGCCTGTTACGTTCAGTGTCCTGCTTCGGATTTGGGGGGCCAAATGAGGTCGAGCAGCGCGCGAGCAGTCCTGGTCGCAGTCCTTTTTGTTGCCGCCGTGATGTGCACAGCCGTTCCGGCGCGTGCAACGACGCTGCCGACGCTGTCGGTCGGCTCGGCGTCGGTGCTCGAGGGCGATACCGGAACGCACGTGATGAAGGTCGATGTCGCGCTCTCCGAACCGGCGACCACGAAGGTGACGGTCGGCTATGCCGTGAACTCGACGTCGTATCCGACGCCGCCGGGTGACGCGGCGACGTCTCCCTCCGACTTCGTCGCGAAGTCGGGGACGCTGACGTTCGCGGTCAACGCGAAGACCGGGGTGACGCCGGTCGAGAAGACCTTGTCGATCACGGTGAACGGTGACGCGATCGCCGAATCCAACGAGACGTTCCTGATCTTTCTCGGGGCCCCTACCGGAGCGACAGTCTCCGATGGTCTCGCGGTCGGCACGATCATCAACGACGACCCGGCGGCCCCGAACGGGATCCCGAGCGTCGGTGTCGGCGACGTCGAGGTCTTCTCGGGCGTATCCGGTCCCGTGCACAAGGCCCAGGTCGACGTGGCGCTGTCACACCCGCTGACCGTGGCGTCGACGGTGCACTACACGGTGTCCGGAGTCACCGCCGTCCGCTCGGTCGACTTCACCGGGCCGACGAGTGGTGTCCTCACCTTCCCGGCGAACACCGACGAGAAGACCATCACGATCTCGGCGCTCCCGGACCAGATCGTCGAGGACGGCCGGTGCGTTTCCATCACCCTTTCGGCTCCGAGCGCCGGCCTCGTCCTGGGGCGCGCGACCGGTCAGGTGATGATCCGCGACTCGTCGTACCGCGGCTGCGCGGGACCGAGGGTGACGGTCGCGGGTGACTCGATCACGAACTTGTCGACCGTCGACATTCGCGCCGCGTTCAGCGACGCGTACAACTCGCGTGTCGAGGGTTTCCCCGGGGAGACGATCGCGCAGGTGACGCCGTTCGTGCAGGCGCAGGTGGCCACGCAGCCCACGGCGAGCATCGTGAACCTCGGAACCAACGACATGGGTACCAACAACCAGAACTGGCAGCACGATCTCGACCAGGTCGTGAGCATCGTCGGCTCGGTGCCGTGCGTCGAGTTCGTCACGATCTATGCGGAGTACTACGCGAACATGACCCCGCCCAACACCATTGGTGCGCAGATCAACGCCTATCTCGTCAACACCGTTGTTCCACAGCACTCCAATGTCCACATCGTCGACTGGGATGCCGCGGTGAATGCGGATCCGTCCTTGATCTCGAGCTTCGACCACGTGCATCCGACACCTGCCGGTCGAGCTTGGATCGCGAGCCACCTTCGGTCCGCCGTGGGGACCGACTGCTAGCGCACCCGTCGTCCATGCACAGGCAACGAGTGGGCTGGAGGTAAGTGAAATGAGTGCGGCCGCGGTGGAACGCCCGATCGAACGCGAGTACCGCAACCTCGTTGCCGACAATCGGCGGTGGGAGCGGTTCACGCCGCGCCCAGGTGACATCGTCGTGTGCACGCCGCCGAAGTGCGGAACGACCTGGATGCAGACCATCGTCGCGACCTTGCTGTTCCCGAACGGTGACGTGCCGGGTGTGGTGACGGAGGTTGCGCCGTGGATCGAGGCGCGGCTCGAGCCCGTCGACGAGGTGATGGCGGACCTCGACCGGCAGACTCATCGCCGGTCAGTCAAGACGCACACCCCCGCCGACGGGATTCCGTGGTGGCCAAGCGCCTCGTACATCGTGGTCGGTCGCGACGGACGTGACGCGTTCATGTCGTTTCTGAACCACATGCGCAGCATGCGACCCGACGTCTTGATGCAGCTCGCGATGAGCGCGGGCGAAGACGGCATCGACTTCGGCCCGACCGGTCCGCCACCGCTCGACGACGTGCACGCGTTCTTTGCGTGGTGGCTGAACGACAATCCGCTGTGGTTCGAGCACGTTGCTTCGTTCTGGAAGCACCGCGGCGAGCCCAACGTGGTGTTCATCCACTTCAACGACATGCAGGCGGATCTCGACGCGCAGATGCGCCGAGTCGCTGCGTTTCTGGGGATCGCTGTTGATGAAGATCGCTGGCCGGCGTTGGTGGAGCGGTGCACCTTCGAGTCGATGAAGCAGCGCAGCAGTGAGATCTCCGACTTCGGTGCGCACTTCGTCGGCGGTGCCGACGCGTTCCTCTACAAGGGCAGCAACGGCCGGTGGCGCGATGCCCTCACGGTCGAAGAGCTCGCCGCGTTCGACCGACGTGTGCACGAGCTGCTCGATCCCGACGCGGCGCTGTGGACCGCGATCGGAGACGCCGCTCTCGACGGGTGACAACCGTTCGTGGTCAGAGCACGGATTCGAGGCCCCGGCCGAGCGCGCTGATCATCCACTCGAAGCTCTCGTCGACATCAACATCGAGCCCGAAGCCGGAACCGCTCTCCAGGATCGCGAAGCCGTGCAGGGCGCTGCGCACGCTGCGCGCCGCGTGGACGAGGTCGCGATCGGGGAGGCCGAAACCCGACAGCAGGGCGAGCACGGGCTCGAGCAGACGCTCCGCCTTCGCCTCGTACTCGGCGTCTCCCGGCCGCGCGACCTGCGCGAGCGCGTACACGCCGGGGTGCGCGACGGCGAAGGCCCGGTACGCGCCCGCGAACGCGCGCAGTGCGTCGGTACCCGACTGTCCCATCAGCGCGGAGCGGCAGGCATCGGCCAGTTGGTCGACGCCGTCGATCGCGACGCGCCGCGTCAACGCGTCCAAGCCGTCGACGTGGTTGTAGAGCGACGGCGGCTTGACCCCGAGCTCTTCGGCGATCCGGGCAAGGCTCAAGGAGTCGGGGCCGTCGCGGTCGAGCAGCGCCGCCGCGGCCCGGGTCACGACGTCGGGCGTGAGTCCGGCGCGGGGCATCAGGCGAGTCGTTCGAGGAAGCCGAGGATGGCCGTCGCGACGACCTCGGGCTGCTCGACGTGCGGATAGTGCCCGGCCCCTTCGACGACGAGGGAGTCGCCCTTCAGCTCCTTCGCGGCCGCGCTCGCTTCGGCAACCGGGTCCGGGAAGTGGTCGTCGGCCGAGCCGAACACGCAGAGGCTCGGAACGTCGAGTCGCGCGATCCGCTCGTCGACGCCGTTGCGGTTCGCAGTGAGCGTCTCGCGTACCGCCCGCCGCCGGCCGCGATCGGCGAGCATCGTCCGCAGGCGCGCAACCTCGGATCCGAGGTCGGCGGGCGGGTTGGCCTTGTACCAACCGGCGTAGAGCTTCGTCCACACCGCGGCTGCCCACGGGCCGCGCAGCAGCAGCTTGGTGACGATGTCCAGCGTGCGGCCCTTCGCCGATCGGTCACCGTGGAAGTGGGGGCTGATCGCGATGACGCCGTCGACGAGCTCGTGATGTTCCGCCGCCGCCCATACGGCCGCCGCGGGAGCAAACGACGTTGCCACGACCACGGCCGGGCCGGCGTCGAGCATCTCGATCAGGCCGACGATGGCGGCCGCCGTCGACGTGACTGTGTACTCGGACGCCGTCGGCGAGTCGCCGTGTCCCGGAAGGTCGGCGCTGACGACTCGATAGCCGGCCGCGGCGATGCGCTCGACGACGAACCGGTACTCGCTCCTGAGGTCGCCCGCACCGGGCAGCATCACGACGAGCCGGCCAGAACCACCGGTGTCGTCGTAGGCCAGTGGGCTGGTGTGCAACGACTCGACCTCTGCCATCTTGGGTCTCCTCTATCGGTAAACTACGATAGTTAGGAGAATAACTATAGTCATTAGTTTTGTCAAGGACGTTCGAGGGAGCCGCCGACCTACAGGGCGACCTCGAGCACCCGCGTGCCCCAGTTGCGTGCGCCCGTGCTCGTCTGGCTCGCCCTGGGCGGGATGTACTCGGTCGCGAGCCAGACCGCGTCTGCCTTCGCGTCGAGCACAGCCCACGAGTAGTCGCCCCAGCGGCCGGCCTTCGGGTCGTACGGACCGGTGCCGGAAGCGGCGATCGTGATGCCACCGAACGCCGCGGAGCCTGCCGAGAGCGTTGCGAACCCGGCGCTCGGGAACCGCGAAGGTCCGGTGACCGTGAACACCATGGCGGCACGGCCGGAGGCGTCGGCCTGCAACGCGGGGTAGAGCACGTTGTCGTTCGTGGCCGCGACGTAGCCCTGCCGGCGGACGATCGCCCCGGAGATCAACCCGTGAGCGAGGCGGGGTTCGACCGCGAACCAGGCCGCTCCCGCGCGCGCGGAGCCCGAGTTGGATGTCGTCACCGCGGTTCCCAACTCACCCCACAGCTGTCCGGCGATGTACTGCGTTTGCTGCATTCGGTCGTCGCCGCTGTCGATGCTGCTCTTCGCGCCCTTCTGCGGCGAGGGCGGAGGTGGGCTGTACGCCTCCGACGTGATGATGGTGCTCGACAGCGTTGGCATGCCGCCGGTCGCGACTCGCGCGCCACCCGTCAACGCCCACACTCCGATCCGCGTGTCGCCGGTTCCGTTCGGGTCGAGCGAGTTCAGGAAGTACTCGGCCGGCGACGATCCCGTCGTCAGCGCCGGTTGTACGCCGAACGCCCGCGCGTTGTCGATCTTCAGGTTGGCGAAGTGGACAAAGTGAGCCGACGGCGCTCCACCGACCAGGTCCTTCTTCGCGACCGCGTACACCTGGGCGCCGTTGAACCGGCGACCCAGGATCGAGAACTCGTCGGTGCCCACGTAGAGGTTGTGCTGGTCGATGCCCAAGCGGGGCTGGTCGCCGAAGCACGGGCACCCGAGCCCGCCTCCGTCGGTGGTGTCGATCTGGTACTGCTGCCAGAAGCTCGTCGGGTCGCCGGTGGAATTCACGGCAATGTCGATGCGTGCCTCGGTGCTCGCCGCGTTGATGAACAAGATGACGGCGAACCACGTGTTCGTCGAGGCATCGAAGTAGCAGCGCGGATCGGACGTGAACTCCTCCGAACCTTCGTTGAAGAGGTCGTTCACGTTGAACGGTCCGCGGACCACGGTGCCGTCGCTACGGAAGATCGTGAACGCCGAGTTCACGGCTTCCAGCACGAACCCGTTGCCTTCGCACAGGCCTTGATCCGGCGGCTCGAACCGCGCGTCGAAGTTGGTGACCTCGCTGTCGCGGCTGCTCGTGCCGTTGAAGTTGTGCAGTGTCGGCTTCGGCCCAGTGTCGTTCGACGGGGCGACCCGCGCGGCGTCGGCGAGCGGCCGGGCGCTCGTCACGCGCCGGGTGGCTCCTTTCGCGCGTGTCGACGCGACGTGCGACGCGACCGCGGTCCGGTGCACCCGTGGCGCCAGGCCTCGGACCGCGGCCGTGTACGGCGCCGATTGCTGTGCGGTTGGAGTCGCCGACGCGGGTGCCGTGGTCGCGCCGGCGACGGTTGCCGCGGCGGCAGCAAGTGCGAACAGGCGTCGGGACGCGTGGCGCATCATCAAGGAGCCCTCTCGTTCGTGGCCGCATTCCGTGCGACGACCGCATTCACTACATCAGGGGTCGGCCACGGTCAATGGTCCTCGGGCCCGGGGAGTGAGCGCCGGTACCGGTCTTCAGCCGGTTCAGCCGAGCGCCGCCAGCGTGGTCGGCGTGTCTTCGGCGCCGTGAACGTCAGCGGCGTGAAGTCGTCGATCTCGATGCCCTTTCCGATGTCCTCGAAGAACGCGGCCACCGCGGGCTTGCCGGTGCGGACTCCGTACCACTGTGCGCCGTCGGACGCGGTGTCGGCGGCACAGTCGGTGTCATCGGCGAGTGCAGCGAGGATTGCACGGTCTCGACGTTCAGAGCGTGCGTGCGAGCCGGTCGGCGAGATCGACTTCGTCTCCGGTGATGTCGCCGGCGGTGATCGCGAGCACCGACCAGCGAGCGTCGCCACGCAGGCGGGTCTCGATGCGTCGCAGCACCTCGTCGCGTTCATCGTCGGACACGATGATCACGCTGCGAAGGCGCGCCGGTGAGCCGCTGGTTGCGAGACGGTTGTTGTGAGGCCAGCGGCACGGGGCCTCGTGCTCCCAGTGGCCGCACAGCGCCACCGTGATCTCGCCGCCCGGCGCGCGCGGATCCGTCGTCTCCTTCATCGCGAGATCGATGTCGACGGCGAGGGGCTTGCTGTTCATCGTGCGTCATTCTCTCGGAACCGCGGCGCGCGTGCTCGGCGCTTAGGGTGGGTTCGATGACGGAGACACCGCCGCCGGGCGACTACGAGTGGCTCGACTTCAACGCGCCGATGTCGCACGAGCTCGCCGAGTCGTTGGCCGGCGGCTTGGCGCGGACCGCACCGGACGCGGTGCTCGACGTTGGCTGTGGCTGGGGCGAGCTGTTGTTGCGCGTGCTCGCGGCCGCACCCAACGCACGCGGTGTCGGCATCGACGCGAACATCACCGGGTTGGCGCGCGCTCGGCGGAACGCGACGTCTCGCGGACTCGAGCGCAGGGTCGAGTTCCGGGAGCAGCTCCCGGATGCGACCGTCGACGCGGCCGACGTCGTCGTGTGCATCGGTGCCGACCACATCTTCGGAACGCAAGAAGACGCGTTGCGCGCGCTGTACAAGTTGGTCCGGCCGGGCGGACGACTGTTGTTCGGTTCCGGGTTCTGGGAGTCGCCGCCGACGAACGCACAGGCCGCCAGCATCGGTGCCAAGCCGGAAGAGCTCGCCTCGTTGGCCGACCTCGTCGACCTCGCGATCGCCGTCGGATTTCGCCCGCTCGATCTCCGTTCGGCGACTCGACGCGAGTGGGAGGAGTTCGAGCTCGGCTATCTCGCCGACTGGGAGGAGTGGCTCGTCCGTCATGCCGACGACGAAGCCGCGCCCGAGATCCTGGAACGCAGCGACACGCACCGGACCGAGTATTTGCGCGGCTGGCGCACGGTCCTCGGGTTCGCCTACCTCACCCTCGGCCGCCCGACCGCGTCGCGGTAGCCGTCGAAGCTGACACACCGCGACCGCGCGTGAGCGCAGCGAAGCAGAACGCGAGCGGTACCGCGGCGAGGATCGCGAAGAGCGGTTCGGCGGGGACGCGGTAGCGAGGGTCGCCGAAGAGGATCGCGGGAACCGCGGCAAAGGCGAGCGTCGTGGCCACGAGGAACACACCTCGCGCCGGGCGGCGGCCGGTGACGACGATGACCGCGCCGATGAGGGCCAACCCGAGCACGATGAACGACGCGTCGTCGGAGACGGCATCGGCGGTGCGTCTCGCGCGGCGGCTCATCAGCCTCTCGTACTGGTCGATGCCGCTTGTGTCGTGACGGTACGCAAGGTCGGTGCGCCACCACCAGAACTTCACCTCCTCGAGCGGGTGCGCGGCGACCCAGCGGATCGCGTGCTTCGTCGCGTAGCTGTTGACCTCGGTATCGCCCGTGCCGGGAGCGAACTTCTGATCCGGCGCCGAGCACTGCCGCACGAGGATGGTGGTGTCGAGGCCTCCCGTCGCTTCCTGGTTCCGCGACATGCACAGCGCAGGACCGATTCCGGTCGACACGGGGACGAACGCGTGCAGCGCGACGGCATTGCGAATCGTCCACGGCAGGATGATCGCAATCATCGCGATCGTCACCAGCGCGAAGTCGCGCATCAGCTTGCGCCACGGGGAACCCGCGATCCAGCGCGTCACCAGGAACGCGAGCACGATCAATGCGATCGTCGGCCGCACCAGCGCGACGGCACCCGTGAGCGCGCCGCCCGCGACGAGGCGCACGACGCGTGTGTCTTCTCCCGACGCGGCCGGCACGAGCACGAGCACCGCGAGGAGGCTCAACGCGATGAAGACGGTCTCGAGTTGCAACGTGGCCGTGATGGTGACGAGGTTCGGGTAGAACGCGACGATCGTTGCCGCGATCAGCGCGGTCCGGATGTCGAACACGCGGCGGGTGAGCATGAACACGAGGAGGATCGTGAGCGCGCCGATGATGGCCTGCACGTACTCGATCGCGCGCACGAGGCCGCCGTCAGGTATCGGCGTGTGCCACACCGTCCACGCGACGACCGCGATGAAGGCCGGGTAACCGGGCGGATAGAACGACGTCGGTTGTTCGGCCAGGAGCGGTTGATGGTCGTGGCGACGTTGCCGGTTGGCGATGTCGATGAGCGGGTTGGTGTAGCCGTTGCCCTTCGCGATCGTCTGCCCTTGGAGGAGATACGCCTCGGGATCACTGGTGAAACGGGGCGGTGTGCCCGCGTGCGCAACCCAGAGGATCCGCGCGCCGCCGCCGAGGAGGACCAGCACGAGGAGGATGCGGCGCACGGTCATGGGGCGCCGCCCGGTTCGGATCGCCGCGCGATTGCGAGCACCGACGTGCCGACGGGGACGGAGACGTGCCGTAGCAGCGCGCGCTCCGAAGCGGTCAGCGCGAGCGCCATCCCGTCGATGAACGCGCCGCCGGTCTCGAGCCCCAGCTCCGGCGAGCGGGGATGCACAACCCGTCGCCGCAACCACACCGGCGGCACGAGCCAACTGAAGATGTGACCGACGTACTCGACCTGCAAGCCCGCGGCTTCGAGGTCGGAGCGCAGCGTTCGTCGCGAGTAGCGGCGTTGATGACCGAGCACGTCGTCGGCGCGTGACCACAGCCACTGGTGCCCGGGAACCGTCACGACGAAGACGCCGTCGTCGCGTAGGAGCGAAGCGCCGGCCCGCAGCAGCGCGACCGGATCGGTCGCGTGCTCGACCACATCGAGAAGGCACACGACGGCGGCCGTCCGGGCTCGGATCGGCGGGATCGACACGTCGGCGCGCAGCGTACGGATGCGCTGACCGTGCGCGGCTTGCGCGGCGAGCTGCCCATTGCCTTCGACGGCGAGCACGGCGGCCGGATCCCACGCGAGCCGAGCGGTGACGCCGCCGCCGCCCGCCCCGAGGTCGACGAGCCAACCCTGCGAGGGCGCGTAGCGACCGAGCGCCCAGTTGACGTACGCGGCGCGGCTGCGAAACCACCAGTGCGCGGTCTCGGCCGCGGCGAGGGTCGTGGCGTTCTCGTCATCGAACACGCCGGCGTCGGCCGTGCGTGCCGCGGTGGCAGACACCGTCGTGACAGGCAGGCGATCTGATGGTGTCGCCACCGGGGGGTGCTGCGCGCGGACGCGGCGACGGATCCGCGGGAGGGCCGCGAGCATCGTCACGCCGTCGCGCGCGACACGAATCGCGGAGCCGGACTGATGGTTCCACGTGATCGGAACCTCGACGACGCGATGACCGCCGGCGAGCGCGCGCGCGATCACTTCCACGTCCCAGGCGAAGCCCGGTTCGACGGCGTCCGCGAGGATCTCGTTCCAGAGCGATCGGGGCGCGGCCTTGGCGCCGCACTGGGTGTCGGCGATCCCGGGCGTCACGAGCAGCTGCGCGGCGCGGTTGAACGCTTTTCCGAGCCCTTCGCGCATCGGATGCTCACGCGTTCCCACGCGCGAGGTGGGCAGACCGCGCGACCCGATCGCAAGCACTCCGTGCGCGGCCGCGTCGATGATGCGAGCGAGCTCGTCGAGCGGGGTCGCGAGATCGACGTCGCAGAACGCCACGAGCGGGCACTTGGCGGTGAGGACCCCGGCCTGCACCGCCGCGCCCTTTCCTTCGTGCTCGCGCCGCAGCACCCGCAGTGCCACCCGGCCGTGCTCGCTCGCGCGTGCCTCGAGCGCCGACGCGGTGCCGTCGGTCGAGCCGTCGTCGACGAAGATCAGCTCACTTCCGTCGGCTCGGCCACCCACGAACGCGACGAGCAGTTCAACCGCAGGCGCGAGCCGCGCCGTCTCGTTGAACACCGGCACGACGACGGAGACGGGATCGTTGTCGTCGCTCGGTGCCCGCACCGAGCCATGATGCCCGCGCGCAGTACCGGGAGCGATGATCCGTCACGGACCGGAGTCGTACGCCCCCGAGTTGGTTCCGCTCCCGCCCGAGCGCGGCCATTCGGTGAGCGCGGCGGCGGCGGTGCCGCCGGTGCGCCACACGATCACATGGCCGTCGCGCCGGACCACGGCGATCTCGACGTGGCCGTCACCCTTCCAGTCGCCGAGGCCCGGTGTCCCGACGAGCCAACCGCCGGTGAGCTTCGGCCAGCCGGGCGGCGCCGCGCCGGTCGAGTCGAACGCGCTCAAGGTGTCGACGCCGTTCCCCGCGATCGTCTCGTTGTGGCCGTCGCCGTTGAGGTCGGCGATCGCGGGCGTCACGAAGAACCCGAGGTCGGCCGTCGTCTGCGGGAAGCCCGGCAACGCGTTGCCGGTGCTCGCGCTCCACGCCATCAGGTGGTCGTCGTTCGGGAGTTGGAGGTCGGATCCGAGGATGTCGATGAGGCGCGTCAGCCCCGCGGTCGGCGCGGTGAGGTCGGGGGTCGCGTCGGCGTCGAGCTTTCCGATCGCGGCGCCGCCGAACGCAACCGCGGTCGCGGCAATGTCGTTCGAGTTGCGGCCGGCACCGAACAGCGAGTTGTTCTGCCCCGCGAGTCCGCCGGCCCAGAGGAGCGGAACGTCTTTGCCGTTGACCTTGCCGTAGACGCTCGCACCCGCCGCGTTGAGCACGTACATCGGTCCGGTTGCCGACGCTGCGATCACTTCCGGGCCGGGCGACGGGTTGACGTCGCCGACGGCGGCCGGCGTCGTGACACCGTCACCGATGGTCGGCAGCGACTCGAGCTGCAGCATCCCGAGCGCGGCCGGCCAGCCCGGCAGGTAGGCCTGCTCGTCGGGATGCGCGGCGGACGTGTCGGGATACGTCGCGTTGGTACCGTCGGGCGAGATCGCGTAGAGACGCGCGTTCCCCAATGTGCCGGCCGACGCGAGCAACGCGAGAACGTCACTGCCCGAGCCGATGTTCACCGGCTCCGCGTATTCCTCCTGCGCGCCGATGATGATCTCCGGACGGTGATCGCCGTTGAGATCGGCGAGCGTCGGCGTCGCGAGCAGCTCGCCGCCCTCGCCGACACCCGAGTCGGGTTTGAACGTCACATACTGCGTCACCGGCGCGACCGCGGCGACCTTCGCGGGGTCGACGACGAGCACGGGGAAGCCCGCGACGGCGCTGCCGTTCGCATGCCACGCGTACACGTGCCGATCGAGCGCGGCGGTGACGATCTCGAGCTTGCCGTCGCCGTCGAGATCGCCGACCGCGGGCTCCGACGCGATCCCGCGCTTGGTCCGGTTGAACTCGTCCTTGCCGGTCGCGGGGTCGTCGAGCGAGAAGTTCGGATCGACGTGCACCTGCGATTCGTGGCGGCCGTCGACGACCGTCTCGCGGAAACCGGCGCGGCGCGTGCCGTTGGCTTCCCACGCCCAGATGTTGCCGTCGATGTCGCTCACGACCACCTCGGGATGGCCGTCGCCGTCGATGTCGGCGACCACCGGCGCGCCGGTGCCGATCGCGGCATTTGGCGCAGCGATACCGAACGCGTGCGCCGTCGACGAGCCCGTGTGCCAGTAGCTCGCGATCGCCGTGTGCACGGGCCAGCCGGGAATCTCCGATCCGTTGGGACGGTACGCGTGGATCGACCCGTCGTCGGTCGCGACGATCAGCTCGTCACCCTTCTTCCCGTCGATGTTCGCGAACGCGGGGCTCGCACTCGACGCGCCGGCGACCACGCTCGGATAGCCGGGCATCAGGTCGGGATCGTCGTGCACGAAGACCTGCTTCTGCGACACACCCGTCAGCTGGTCGCTGGCACCGCCGTGCGCGCTCACGACGACGCGCAACCGCACGCTGAACCGTTCTTCGTCGGGTCGCCCGTTCGTGGGGTCGACGGGCGCGCCGGTCCCGTGGTCGGGGAGCGCGGCCGCGATCCGCGCCAGGTCGAGGCTGCCGAGCACGCCGTCGATCGGCTTGTGCAACCCGGTGCGATAGGTGACGACGTGCCACGCGTCGGTCTTCGGGTAGAGCGGCGGCTGCAGGCCCGGTGCCCACTCGAGGGCGTAGTCGTACGACGTTGCGTGTTGCGCGGCGACGTGTCCCTTGACCTTGACGAAACCGCTCGCTTTCATGACGTCGAACCACTGCGGCGACGTGATGTCGGCTTCCGGTGGGATGCGCCGGTTGCGCACCGCCTTCACGGCTTCGTAGATGTTGACCCGCCCGTACCCGAACGTCGCGTCCCATCCCGGCGTCGTTGGGTAGCGGACGGTGTCGAGCAGGCTGCCGGTCGGCGTGCCGAAGTCGTTCGCGGGATCGACCGAGTTGGGCGTCGAGAAGTTGATGTCGTCGGCGGTTGCCCGCACGATCTGCATGACTTCGTCGGCGGTGAGCGTCTGACCGGTGTCGCGCGCGATCGATTCGACGAGGCCCACCATTCCCGCGGCCCGACCGGTGGCTTCCGACGAGCACGCGCCCGACGGGATGGAGATGAAGGTGTGGCCGCCGAAGTTCGTGCAGCCGTTGAGCGCGAGGTAGCCGTTGACGTCGTCGGAGCCGACGGGCTGGGCCTCGGTGACCGAGTTGACGGCCATCGTGTGCTCGAGCGAGCTCGGCAGATTGGGATGTTTCGCGGCCTCGTCGGCCATCGACGCGACGACAACCACGTTGCGTTGGTACGCCGCGTCGATCGCCTGCTGCGCCTGAGGTGGGTTGCTGATCGCTCCGAGCGCTTCCTGGATCACGTCGGCACCCGAGTCGAGCGCGAACAGCACGCCGGCCGCGAACCGGCCGCCGTCGGCGATGAAGGAGTCGCCGACGCGCACCGGCAGGAAGCGGCAGTTCGGGCACGTGCCGACGTTGCCGGTGCCGTTCGCGGCTGCGGTCGAATCCTCGGCTTCGCCGGTGCCGTGGCCGAAGCTCACGGTGTCGAGCGGATCGTTGTCGTTGTAGAGGAAGTCCCAACCGGAGATGTCGTCGACGTAGCCGTTGTGGTCGTCGTCGACGCCGTTGTTGTAGGTCGGGTCGAGGATGAGATCTTCCGGATCGGCGATGCCGTTGCCGTTGAGATCGGGGAGCCCGGTGAAGTCGGCGATGTCGAAGTGCCCGTCGCCGTTGCAGTCGCCGTTCGCGGCCGCGCACGGCGGCCGGGCTTCGCCGATGTTGATGTAGGCCTTCCGCGCGAGATCGGCCATCGCGCCCGCGTCACGCCATTTGATGCCTGAGTCGAGGACCGCGAGCGTGACGTCGTCGCGACCTTGCGTCACACCGAGTGCGAGGTCGAGGGCCGGGCCTTTCTGACCGCACTGGTTGTGCGGCGAGTTGAACAGCTCAGGCCTCGGATCGCGACGGCTCGCGACCTTGTAGGAGTCGCGGTCGAGCTCGGCGGGCAACGTTCCGGGAGCGGGCTCGTCGGCCGGGCCGTAGCGCCAACTCGTGCAGTTGGTCGGTTGCGGCGACCCACCGGGCCCCACGGGAACGCACGCGGCCCCCACCACCACCATGCCGACGGCGAGAGCCAGCCCCATCCACCGCCGCATCGAAGCCCCCCTCGAAACGCATCGCCTGGTTCGCGGCAGCCTACGCGCAGTGAGACCACGAACACAGTGGGGGTCGAAGCAGGCGCCGGAGCGCCGGGCCGACCCGCTACGGCGGGCAGGAACAGGGTGTCGATCCGCAGCGGGGGCACCCGGATGCGTAGCGCTCGGCGGCCTCGTCAAGTGAGAGCCCGAGCTGGTTGGCCAGCGACGCCAACCACGCGAGCGCATCGCCGAGCTCGTGCAGCTGCTCCTCGCGCGTGCCCTTCCGCGCCGCCTTCGCGAGCTCACCCACTTCCTCGGCGAGCCATGCGACGGTCGCGGGCACACCGCGGCCGCGGTCGCGCGTGCCGTACGTGACATCCATCAGCCGTTGCAGTTCACCCAGCTCCATGTTCCCAACGATATGGGGCTCCAACGATATGGGGCTCCAACGATATGGGTCCTGACCGTGCAACCTCGCGGCGGGTTCGCGTGTCGAAGCGCTTGTCAACGGAACGCTCGCGTGGCCCGTTGAGTCACTGACACCACATCGATGGGGGAGGGGTACGCAATGCGAAGGACCATTCGTGTCTGCGTTTCGTTCGCAACCGCGCTCGCACTCGCGGCGGCGATGTTCGCGACCGCGCTGTCGACGGCGCCCGCGGCGGGCGCCGGTCAGACCGGCCTCGAGACCGACGGGTTCATCCTGCTCGCCGGCGACGGCGGGATCTTCCCGACCGCGGTGCCGATGGCCGGCGCGCCCGCGAGCGACCCGACCCGGTGCCCCGACAACGTCACCGACCGGAACGAGCCCAACGGAACCTGCCGGTCGGTGGCGTTGACGCCGTCGGGCCTCGGCTACTGGGTCCTCAACGGCGACACCGGAAGGATCTACCGGTACGGCACGGCCGGTTTCTACGGAGAACCCGCGACCAAGTTCGCGGGTGTGGGCCGCGAGTTCGTCCCCAACTTCCTGCAGATCGTCCCGACGCACGACGCCAAGGGCTACTGGGTCTACGAAGCCGGTGAGAGCGACCTCGGAACCGTCGACCACTTCGGCGACGCCGCGTTCTACGGCGACACCCGCACCCTGGCGCAGGCGTCGGGAACGGGCTTCAACGGAGCGCCGGTCGGCATGGCGGCGACGGCCGACGGCAAGGGCTACTGGGAGGTCCGCTCCGACGGCGGTGTGTTCGCGTTCGGCGACGCGAAGTTCTACGGCTCGGCGGGCGGCATCCATCTCGCGAAGCCGATCATCGGCATCACCGCGACCGCGAGCGGCAAGGGCTACTGGCTCCTCGCGTCCGACGGCGGCGTGTTCTCGTACGGCGACGCGAAGTTCTACGGCTCGACCGGGGCCCTCACGCTCAACGCGCCCGTCGTCGGCATGGCTCGCAACCCCGTCGGCACCGGGTACTACCTGGCGGCGGCCGACGGCGGCATCTTCGCCTTCGGCGACGCGCGGTTCCAGGAGCAGATCATCCGGTTCGGCATTCACCTGCACCGCCCGATCGTCGCGATCGCAACGAAGCCGTCAGCCGTCGGCTGAGGCGGGAGCGGTCCGCGCGCCGTCCCGTCCCGTCGTTTCGCTCGCACCAACGCCGGCAACAACGTCACTCGTCGCTACGATGCCCCGAGCCACAGGGGGGAGCACGAGTGGCGTTGCTGTCGGTCGAGGAGCTGCGCGCGGAGTTCGGTGGCATCGTCGCGCTCGCCGACCTGTCGTTCACGGTCGATGCCGGCAACATCTGCGCGCTGATCGGACCGAACGGCGCGGGAAAGACGACGTTGTTCAACTGCGTCAGCCGGTTGTACGAGCCGAAGTCGGGGCGCATCACCTTCGACGGGCACAATCTGCTCGCGCTGCCGGCCCACGGCATCGCGCGGGCCGGCATCGCGCGCACCTTTCAGAACCTCGCGCTCTTCCCCGCGCTCACCGTGCTCGACAACGTTCTCGTCGGCGGCTACTCGCGCAAGATCCCGGGCAAGAAGCGCCGGGCGGAGGCGATGGAGATCCTCGACCGCCTGTCGTTGACCGCGCTCGCCGACCGGCACGCCGTCGGGATGCCGTACGGCACGCTGAAGCGGATCGAGATCGCCCGGGCGCTCGCGGCGCGGCCCCGGCTCCTGCTGCTCGACGAGCCCGCCGCGGGCCTCACCCACTCCGAGGTCGACGAGCTCGCGGTGTTGATCCGCTCGCTGCGCGACGACCTCGAGCTCACCGTCCTCCTCGTCGAGCATCACATGGCCATGGTCATGTCGATCTCCGACGAGGTCGTCGTGCTCGACTTCGGAAGCAAGATCGCGCAAGGCCCGCCGGCCCAGGTGCGCGAAGACCCGCGCGTCATCGAGGCCTACCTCGGTGCGCCCGCGCAATGACCCTGCTCGGCGTCACCGGCCTGCGCGCCGGCTACGGAGCTGTCCGCGTGCTGACCGGGCTCGACTTCTCGGTCGACGAGGGTGAGGTCGTCGTCATTCTCGGTGCCAACGGAGCGGGCAAGACGACGACCCTGCGTGCCGTCTGCGGGATGATCGACGCGGAAGGCGAAGTCGTGTTCGAGGGTCGCGATCTCGTCGGTCGCCGGACCGACCAGATCGCGCAGGCCGGCATCGGGCACGTGCCGCAGGGCCGCGGCACGATCGTCGACCTCACCGTCGACGACAACCTGCGGGTCGGCGCGTACCGCCGGCGCGATCACGACATCACCGCCGATATCGAGCACTGGTACGAGGTGTTCCCGCGCCTCGGTGAACGTCGGAGCCAACAGGCGGGAAGCATGAGCGGTGGCGAGCAGCAGATGCTCGCGATCGCCCGGGCGATGATGGCGCGCCCGAAGCTCGTGCTGCTCGACGAGCCGTCGCTCGGGCTCGCGCCCTTGATCACGCAGGAGCTGTTCAGGAGACTCGGTGACCTCAACCGCGAGCGCGGCGTCTCGATGCTGATCGTCGAGCAGAACGCGGGCCTCGCGCTCGGGATCGCGCGGCGCGGGTACGTGCTCGAGACCGGCCGGATCGCCGTGTCGGGCAGCGCTGAGGATCTCGCCAACAACGACGACGTGCGCCGCGCGTACCTGGGGATCTAGATGTCGCTCTTCCTGACCCAGCTCATGAACGGCATCGGCAACGGTGCGGTCTACGCGTCGCTCGCGCTGGCTTTGGTGCTGATCTTCCGTAGCACCGGCATCTTGAACTTCGCCCAGGGCGAGATGGCGCTCTACTCCACCTACCTCGTGTGGTTCTTCACGGCGCGCAACTTCCCGGTATGGATCGCGATCTTGATCGCGATGGCGATCTCGTTCGTCGGCGGCGCGCTGATCGAACGGGTGGTCATCCGCCCCGTCGAACGGGCGTCACCGCTCGTGCTGGTGATCGTCACGATCGGCATGTTCCTCGCGCTCAACTCGATCACGCAGGTGCAGTTCGGCGCGGATGCCAAACAGCTTCCGCGGGCCTATCCGGGCAAGACCTGGCTGCCGGGCAACGTGCAGATCTCGGCCGACACGCTCGTGCTCGTCGGGGTGCTCGTCGCCGAATGCGTCCTGCTCTACCTGCTCCTGCAGCGCACGCGCCTCGGTCTCGCGGTGCGGTCCGTCGCATCGAACCCCGAGTCGAGCCAACTGCTCGGGATCCCGGTCGGGACGATGCTGATGCTCGGCTGGGCGCTCGCGGCTGCGCTCGGCGCGCTCGCGGGCGCGCTGGCGATACCGGCGTCGCAGCCCGCGCTGAGTGGCGCGTCGATGCAGTCGATCCTCGTGTTCTCGTTCGCGGCCGCCGCGCTCGGCGGGTTCGACTCCACCCTCGGTGCCGTCGTCGGCGGGCTCATCGTCGGAGTCGCGGAGTCGCTCACCACGCAGTACATCCATCCGTTGCACGACATCGTCCTCGTCGTGCCGTTCGGGTTGATCCTGCTGGTGTTGCTCGTGCGCCCGTCGGGCCTGTTCGGCACCCGCCGCGTGGAGCGGGTGTGATGCCGCGGACGCAACGCGCCATCGTCGGCCTCGTCTGCGCGGTCGTGGTCGTCGCGTTGCTCGCCGCGCTCCCGCACCACTACGGCCGGACCAACACGTTTCTCTGGGCGCAGGCGCTCTACATCGGCATCGCGGCGATGGGCCTCAACCTGTTGACGGGCTACAACGGCCAGGTCTCGATCGGCCACGGTGCGTTCTTCGGCATCGGCGCGTACACGACCGCGCTCCTCATGCAGCAGCACGGCTGGCAGTTCCTGCCCACGCTCCTGGTCGCGGCACCGTTGTGCTTCGTCGTCGGCATCGCGATCGGGTTTCCGGCGCTGCGGGTGAAGGGGCTCTATCTCGCGCTCGTGACGCTCGGCCTCGCGGTCGTGTTCCCCGATCTCACGAAGCACTACGTGCACGTCACCGGGGGTACCAACCTGGTGTCGCTCGACTCCCAGCGCCTCGTGCCGCCGGCGTGGGTGCCGACGAGTGTCTCCGCGATCGGGCGCGACGACCAGTGGGCCTACTACGTGACCCTCGCGTGCACGATCGTCTTGTTCACTGTGCTGGTGCTGCTCGTGCGCGGGCGCTTCGGGCGGTCTCTGATCGCGGTGCGTGACCACGAGGCCGCGGCCCAGACCGCCGGGATCAACGTCGCGTTCGTGAAGGTCCTCGCGTTCGCGCTCAGCGCCCTGTACGCCGGGGTGGCAGGATCGTGCTCGGTGCTCATCCTCACGCAGGCCAGCGCGGACAAGGTGCAGACGTTCCAGCTGTCGATCGAGTTCCTGGTCGCCGTCGTGATCGGCGGCACCGCGACCGTGGTCGGCCCGCTGCTCGGCGGCGCGCTCGTGGTGTTCGTGCAAAACGCGATCTCCAACACCCTGCCGAAGCACGTGTCGTCGACCGGGATGGTCGGACGCGTGGTCGCGAACCCGGCGGCCTCGCCCGCGATCTTCGGCATCCTGCTCATCCTCTTCGTCTTCGTGCTGCCCGACGGCCTGGCCGGCGGCGCCCGCAGACTCCGGAGCAGCGGACGCGCGCGCTTCGGACGCGCGCGCCCGGCTCCCGCTCCTACGTGATCTCTGCTCGCTCGTGAAAGGACGTTCCCGATGAAGCTCCGCATCGTCACCCTGTTCGTCGTCGCCGTGCTCGTTGCGGCGGCGTGCGGCAGCAGCCGTAAGACGTCGTCGTCCACCGCACCCGGTGGGAACACGACGGGACCCGGTGGCACCAGCAAGGTGGTCGACACGTCGAAGTGCCCCGCGGGGAACGACTCGGTCGGCGTGAACGGCAACACGATCACGATCGGCACCAGCCTGCCGGAGTCGGGGGTCTACGGCGCGTTCATCGCGATCGAGCAGGGCGAGCGGGCGTTCTTCCAGTACCAGAACGCGGCGGGCGGCGTGGAGATCGCGGGCAAGAGGTATCAGATCAACCTCGTCGACAAGGACGACCAGTACATCGCGAGCAAGACCGTCACGAACGTGCAGTCGTTGATCGACGACAGCAAGGTCTTCGCGTTGTTCAACACGGTCGGTACCAAGAACAACCTCGCGATCCGGAACCTCGTCGACACGCAGTGCGTGCCCGACCTCCTGATCGCGTCGGGCGCGGTGCAGTGGGGCAACACGCAGTACCCCTGGATGCTCGGATCCGAGCTCGTCCCGTACCCGCTCGAGATGCGCGCGTTCGTCGACTACCTGAAGCAGAAGAAGCCCAACGCGACGATCGCACTGCTGAAGGCGAGCGACGACTTCGGCCAGTCGTACCAGGAAGCGCTCGAGGCCATGGTGAAGGGCACCGGCCTCAAGATCGTGCAAACGCAGTCGTACGACTCAGAGGGCGCGACGGTGGCGCCGCAGGTGACGAGCCTGGCCGCAACCCACGCCGACGCGTTCGTCATCGGTGCCGCGCTGCTCGCGTGCCCCGCCGCGCTCAACGCGATGGGCGCCGCCGGATGGCACCCGATCACCTACATGTCGGGCACGTGCGTCTCGAAGCTGTTGTTCAGCGCCGGCGGCAAGAACTCCGACAACGTGATCAGCGTCACCCCGTTGCTCGACCCCGCCGATCCCGCCAACGCGTCGAGCCCGGCGATGCAGCTGTACAAGGCGCAGATGAAGAAGTACCAGCCCAAGGCCGACCCCACTGACGGGATCGTGGCCTACGGATGGTCGACCGGGGCGCTGTTCGCGCACATCCTGGAGAGCTCGCCGGCCGCGACGCGATCGGCCGTCATGGAGACGGCGCGCACGCTCAAGGCCGCGTCGGGGGTCGGCCTGCAGTTGCCGGGTTCGGCGTGGAGCACGTCGGCAAGCGACTGGTTCCTCGGCGAGGACTTCCGGTTGATCCAGTACAGCGTGTCGGGGGCGCACACGAACCCGATCGGGCCACTGATCGACGACAGCGGCAAGACGGCCGCGCTGTCGCCCACATCGCTGCTGCACAGCTGAACGACGCGCGCATCGCTCGGGACCGGAGCAACGCGATCGACCGGGATTGCGGTCGACCCGTCGGAATCGCCGCTCCCGAGCGATGACGTTGTCGATGTGGAAACGTGACGAGCGATGAAGCGGCTGCGCGCGCGCCAGGAGTGGGGCTTCTTCGCCGCCCTGTTCAAGGCATCGCCGGGCCTGACGACCGCGTGGTGGGTCGTGCTGCTGCTCCGCGGTGCGCTGCCGGCGGTGCTCGCGATCGCATCCGGTGTGTTGATCAGCGCGGTGCAGCGCGGCGCCTCGCTCGCCGCGCCGCTGACCTTCGTCGGGATCGCGTTCGTCGCGTTTCAAGTGCTCACTCCGTTCCATCAGGCGGTGAGCTCCAACCTGGGCAGCCGGCTCGCGGCCTGGCTCTACGACCGCCTGATGCTGGCGTGCCTCGGCCCGGCCGGGATGGGCCACCTCGAGCGGCCCGAGCTCACGAACGACCTGACGATGGCGCGCGACTTCGATCTCGGCATCACCGGTCCGCCGTTGTCGATCGGGATGGACTTCATCGCGAGCGGACTCGTCGAGATGGTCGCCGGTGTTGCGTGTGTGATCGTGCTCTTCCGGTTCGCGTGGTGGGCGGCACTGCTGCTCGCCGTCGGGTGGGCGTCGACCCAGTGGCTGCTCCGCGAGAGCGCGGTGTGGCGCGATCGCAACACCGACGAAGTACGCACCGCGCAGCGCCATGCCGACTACGCGTACCGTCTCGCGGTCGACGCGCCCGCCGCGAAGGAGCTGCGGCTGTTCGGGCTCGCGCCGTGGGTCGTCGAGCGGTTCGCCGAACGCCGGCGTCGGCTGTACGAGCTCCAGTGGCGCGCGACGCGGTTGCGCGAGCGCCCGGTGATTGGCTGCCTCGCGATCGTGCTCGGCGCCAACGTCATCGTCTTCTGGGCGATCGCCAACCGCGCGTCGAACGGCAGCGTGAGCCTCGGTTCCGCGCTCGTCTACCTGCAGACGGCCATCGGTAGCAGCGCGATCGCGTTCGGCGGGTTGAGCTGGGCGCTCGACGGCGCGGCCGCGCCGGTTGCGGCGACGCGACGTCTCGAAGCGGTAATGGAGCCGGTCGGGGAGCTCACCAACGGCTCGCAGTCGTCGACGCACGGCCCCGACGGTCCGATGCCGGCGAAGGAGATCCGCTTCCGTGACCTGACGTTCGGATACGAGACGAGCGCGCGGCCGGTGCTCGATCATTTCGACCTCACGATCCCGGCCGGCACCTCGATGGCGATCGTCGGCCAGAACGGTGCCGGAAAGACGACGCTCGCGAAGCTCCTGTGCCGTCTCTACGACCCGCAATCCGGAGCGCTCGAGATCGACGGTGTCGACGTGCGCGACCTCGAGATCGCGCAGTGGCGGTCGCGCATCGCCGCGGTGTTCCAGGACTTCATCCGCTTCGAGCTTCCGTTGCGCACGAACGTCGCGCCCCACGGTGGCCCGGACGCCGACATCGAGGTGGCGCTGCGCGACGCGGGCGGTGCCGACCTCGCGGCGCTCGACCAGATCCTCGCCCGCGGCTACGAAGGCGGCACCGAGTTGTCGGGCGGGCAGTGGCAACGGGTCGCGCTCGCGCGCGTGTTGTGCGCGGTGCGGCTCGGCGCGGGCGTCGTGCTCCTCGACGAGCCGACCGCACAGCTCGACGTGCGCGGTGAGGCCGAGATCTTCAAGCAGATCCTCAGCTCGACGCGGCACTGCACGACGATCCTGATCTCGCACCGGTTCTCCACCGTCCGGCTTGCCGACCGTATCTGTGTGCTCGAAGCGGGGCGCGTCGTCGAGCTCGGTTCGCACGACGAGCTCATGAAGCTGGGCGGCCGCTACCGCACGATGTTCGACATGCAGGCGTCGCGCTTCGTCGAGATCGACGAGCACGGAGAGGAGGTCGTCTATGACTCGCTCACCTGACGACCTTCCTCCGGCACTCTCGTCGCTCTGGCGCACGCTGAAGCTCGGCTACCAAGCGGAGCCGCACCTGCTCGGCGCGTCGCTCGCGATGACCCTGTTCACCGCGCTGCCCGACGCGCTCGTCGCGTTGTGGTTGGAGCTGCTCGCCAACGGCGTCCGTGACCATCACCGCACGACCGTCATCGTCGCGGGCATCGGACTCGCGGTGTCGTCGACGGCTACCTGGTACCTCAAGGTCCTGTTCGACCGCGTGCAGCGCCGCTTTCGTGATCGGGTCGGCATCGCGCTCGAGTCGCATGTCGCGCGGCTGCAGGCAACCGTCGCGACGATCGAGCACCAGGAACGACCCGAGTACCTCGACCGCCTCGCGGTGCTGCGCGACCAGGTCTTCGCGCTCGACCACCTCTTCATGTCGATCTTCTCGACGCTGGGCTGGATCCTGCGGCTCGGGATCACCGTCGTGCTGCTGATGTCGATTCATCCCGCGCTCGCACTGCTTGTTGTGTTCGCGCTTCCGACGGTGATGAGCGCTTCGTGGCGGCCCGGTATCGAGCGCGCGGCCGAAGAACGCGGCGCGTCGCACAACCGGTTGGCTCGTCACCTCTTCACGCTCGGGACGACGGCGCCACCCGGCAAGGAGGTGCGCGTCACGGGAGTCGGTCCCGCGCTGGTCGATCAACGGCGGGAGGCATGGGAAGGCTGGTACGGCCCGGTCGCGCAGGCGCGCTGGTCGAGTGCGATCTGGCACACCCTCGCCTGGACATTGTTCGGTGCGGCCTACGTGGGCGCGATCGTGTTCGTCGCGTCCGGTCTGAACGCGACCCCCGGCGCGGTGATCCTCGTGCTCGTCGCGGGAAGCCGGCTCTCGCAGTACGTCGGCGCGACCGTCGGCGAGATCGGCTTCCTGCGCGGGATCTGGCTCGATTCGTCGCGCCGGCTCGCCTGGCTCGAGGACTACGCCGCGGCCGCCGATCAGCATTCCGACCAGCCGGTGCCCGACCGGCTCGAGCACGGCATCCACTTCGAGCACGTGTCGTTCCGGTATCCCGGCACCGATCGCCTCGTGCTCGACGACGTGAGCGTCGACCTTCCGGCCGGCGCCGTCGTCGCGATCGTGGGTGAGAATGGTGCCGGCAAGACCACGCTCGTGAAGTTGGTGTGCCGGCTGTACGCGCCGTCGTCGGGCCGGATCGAAGTCGACGGCACCGACCTGTCGGAGTTTCCGGCGGTCGAGTGGCGCGAACGGTTGGCGGGCGCGTTCCAGGACTTCTTCCGGTTCGAGCTCCGGGCGCACGACACGATCGGGGTTGGCGACCTCGAGCGGCTCGACGACCGCGCCGTGGTCGAGACCGCCGTCGGCCGCGCCGGTGCCGACGACGTCATCGACCGGCTCGCCCTCGGCCTCGACACGCAGCTCGGCCCCACGTGGGACGAAGGCGTCGAAGTGTCGTTCGGGCAGTGGCAGAAGCTCGCGCTCGCGCGCGGCTTCATGCGCGACAACCCGCTGGTCCTCGTGCTCGACGAGCCCACCGCCGCGCTCGACGCCGAGACCGAGCACGCGCTGTTCGAGCGCTACGCGGCGACCTCGCGTACCGCGGCCGCGAACGGGCGGGTCACGATCCTCGTCTCCCACCGCTTCTCGACCGTGCGCATGGCCGACCTCATCGTCGTGATGGACGGAGCGCACGTCGTCGAGGTCGGTTCGCACGCGGAGCTGATGGCGCGCCGTGGCACCTACGCCGAGCTCTACGAGATCCAGGCCGCCGCCTTCCAGTAGCGCCCCCGAACCATACGAAGTGGGTCCGGTTCAACTCCCTCAGGGAGCGACCACCCACACGTCGTCGGGGATCCGGCGCTCGAGCGCGCGGACGTCGTCGCGCACCGTCCGGTCGGTGCCGTCCCACACGACGACGGCGGCCTCCGCCTGCGCGATCAGCCACGCGTTGCGCTTGCCGATCGCCATGCCGGCGGCCTGCTTGGTCGCGGGCTCCTTCGGTGAGATGACGATTGTCTCGTGCGCGGCGTCGGCGAGGAGCCGGAACGTCGCGCGACTCGTTGCGGGCCAGATCTTGTCGGGCTCCGGGAAGGGAAGCACCGCGACGTAGGGCACGCCGGCACCCGCCGCCGCTTCGGCACCGAGTTGCTCGGCCCCCAGTCCGAGGCCCGTCAGCACCACGAGGTCAGGGTGCACCCGCGCGACGCCCCGCAGGATCTCGGTCATCCGTTCCCGAACCGCCACGGCGATCGGATTGTCGCCGTAGCCCCCGAGGTCGGGCGGCCGGTGGCCGAGCACGACGACGCGGTATCCCGCGGGCGCGGCGTTCGACGCGACCGCCTTGGCCTTGCCGGGCACCTCGTCGGCGGCGCCGAGGTCGGTCGGCGGCTCGTTCCCGTGGCGCCCCTCCTGCCGGGCGGCCGCTTCCGTCGCGAGCCGGTCGACGACGTCGTTCATCACGTCGCCCGAATGGCCCTTCACCCAACGGAACTCGAGCTCGTGCTCGCGCTCGTGGAACCGCGCGATGAACGGGCGCCAGAGATCCTGGTTGACGACCGGCTTCTTGCCGGATGTCTGCCAGCCGTTGACTTCCCACTTCGCGAACCACCGGTTCTTGAAGCAGTTCACGACGTACGTGGAGTCGCTCACGACGGTCAACGGCCCGGCAAGCGACTCGACCGCTTCGAACGCGGCGCGGATCTCCATCCGTTGATTCGTGGTCTGCGGCTCGGCCCCGCTCGCGTGCGCGCCGTCGGGGACCGCCCACGCCCAGCCACCGGGACCCGGGTTCCCGATGCATGCCCCATCTGTGTAGACCGTCGTCACCGCGCCCAGGACCTCCGCCGCGCGTGTCCGCAGCCGACGGATCGTACGCGCGGTGGTGGTAGTACCCGAGCCCTCACACCGGCGGTCCCGGTCCGGCGCGCTCCGCGGCGCGCATCCGCCCGGCCGAGGTGCTGAGGGCCCAGTGACCGGTACGATCGACGCGATGCGAGTGCCGATTGCGTGCACCCTGTCCGTCGACGATGTCCCGACCCGGCTCGACGAGTGGCGCGCCGTGCTCGGCCGCTCGATCGCCTCGGTGCGGCGGCCTTCGCCCACCGCGCTCGAGCTCGTGCTCCGAGCCGACCGCGCCGGCCTCGACGAGCTGGTCGGGCTCACGCAGCGCGAGCTCGCGTGCTGCGCGTTCTTCGGCTTCACGCTCGACATCGCCGCCGACGCCGTCTCGCTGCAGGTCACCGTTCCGCCCGATGCGGCCGCCGTGCTCGACGACTTCGTCGGTCTCCTGGGCTGAGCCCGGCCGCCTACCGGCGTGCGCCGGGTCCGAGCTTGGTGCGGATGTCCTCCTCGAACGCCTGCACCATGGGTCCCGCGTGCTGCTCCTTGAGCGCCGCGAGCTTCGGGTAGCCCGCGTCGCGCTCGGCGTCCCACTCGTCGGCGAAGCTCCCCGACTCGATGTCGCCGGTGAGCTCCTCCATCGTCGTGCGGAAGTCGAGATGGTCGAACCGGCCCCGCCGCGACAGCTGGCCGTACTGGCTCGTCGGCGAGTGGAACTCCGACTGCGCGGCGAACCCGACCTCGCGCAGCAGCCGGTAGGTGCGCTCGACCTCCCCGGAGAGCACGAGCTCCACGATCACGGCCTCGAGCGGGATGCCGTGGGCGAGCATCGTGCCCACGAAGGCGGTGTTCACCGCAGTCAGCGCCGGGGAGAGCACCTGCTCGACACCGAGATCGAGGATCGCCTCCTGCCTCGGGGTGAGCTCGATCGCGCCCTCCCGGAGGCCACCGATCGCCTTTGCCACCGCGAGGACGCGCGCCTGCGCCGTGCCGGTGACGTCGCGGTGCACCCCGACCGCGGTGATGAAGCCCGCGCCTTCCTCGTAGCAGCGGCGTACCTCGGGACCGAGCATGCGGGGTGCGATCATGCCGAGATCGCCGTCGGGCATGAACCGGTCGAAGGCGAGGGTGTAGCCGCTCGCAACGATGGTGCACGCGTCGGCGCGCGGGCGCAGCGGCAGCGACGGGATGACGTCGTCGGGAACGAGGACACAGATCACGTCGGCGCCGTTCGCGGCGTCGAGGTCGGAGGCGGTGAATCCGTCGCCCTCTGCAATCTCACGCGTCGAGTCCTGGCGGACGCAGACCAGCGGGTCGCAGCCGGAGTCGCGGAGGTTGAGCGCCCACGACCGCCCCTGGTTGCCGTATCCGACCACGGCAACCTGACCGTGGAGCGCGCTGAGGTCGCCGTCTTCCTCGGTATAGATCATCGGGAGTCCTCCGAATGGGGGTCGTGGCCGCCGCGAGGCGGGATACCTTGCCACGATGGCGGTCACGTACGTTTGGCGGGGCGACTTCGACGATGCCGAAGCGAATGCCCTCCACGCCGAGGCGTTCGAAACCCGGCTGTACGCCGACGCCGAATGGAACTGGAAGGACCTCGTCGTCGAGCACAGTCTCGGATGGGTCGTCGCCCGCGACGACGACGGGCTCGTCGGCTTCATCAACGTCGTCTGGGACGGGCTGGTGCACGCGTGGATCCAGGACACGATGGTCGCCACCCGCGCGCGCGGCGCAGGAGTGGGGACCCGCCTCGTCGCCCTCGCGCGGAGCGGCGCCCGTGACGCCGGTTGTGAGTGGCTCCACGTCGATTTCGACGAGTCGCTGGGGCGGTTCTACTTTGGCGCCTGCGGGTTCACCCCGACGACCGCCGGGCTGATCGAGCTTCAATAGCAACATCAGCCACAGAGACCACAGGACAATTCATCTCTCTCTATTTAGAACTTCTGGCACTTGTGACGCGATGAACCTCTGGAGTTACCACGGGTGATCATGCGCCTTGCCCGTGTTCTCATGTTTCGTGCTCTTTTCTGAAAATGCGGGCCCGAACCTTGCTGGAATGACCACGAACGGTGTAGAACATCTCTCGGTTGGCGGTCGGTACCACACCCTGGGCAACCGGGGTTTTCCGTCGACCGGGCGGGTTGGTGCAGGTTCTTCGAAGCCCGACGTGCAGGTACGTACGTGGGCTAGTGGCCTACATAGGAGGCATCGTGCGACAAGGGGAACGCGGGCGGAAGTCGCTTTTTTGGCTTTTGTCTTCGCTAATGACATTGCTGTTCAGCGGGTTTCTGGTGGTCCCGGCGACGGTAGCGAACGCTGCTGTCACGCCGAAGGCCTCAGCGCCCGGAACTCTGGAGATTTGTAAGGCGGCTGCGAACGGGATGTCTGGAAAGACGTTCTCGTTCTCGGTCGATGGTGGCAGTGCGATCTTGGTGACCGGCGGGGGCTGCTCTGGCCCGATGTCGGTTGCGGCGGGGTCGCACACGATCGTGGAGGCCCCGACTGCGGGTCTGCAGGTCAAGGCCATCCAGGCGAATCGCGTGGTCTCGAAGGACCTCAGCCACGGCACCGTCACGGT
>JBBSEC010000026.1:0-44736 GCA_038240075.1 Acidimicrobiia bacterium | reverse complement strand
GGCGTCGATCACCGTGCTCGAGTTCCACGCGTTCGGTGTATCGCTGGTGAAGTGCAACGACACCGGCAACCTCGACGAGCTGCTTCCGACCGCCGAGACCGCCGCGACCGAGAGCCCCGCGCAGTGATGGCCGACATCATCGAGTTCGATCCTGTCGACACCCTCAGCGCGGGCGCGTTCGGCAATCCCGGTGAGCGCACGTTCCTCATCCAGGCCCGCAAGGGTCAGGCGGTGCTGAGCGTGCTGGTCGAGAAGGAGCAGGTCGCGCTGCTCGCGGCCGAGGCCGAGCAGTTCCTCGAGCGCCTCGACGACGAGTACCCCGAGCGCGCGCCGTCGATCTCCGCGCTCGAAGCGCCCGTCGCGGAAGCGGTTCCGTTGTTCCGGGCGCGCCTCATCGGGCTCGGGTTCGATCCCGATCGCGAGCTGGTGCTGCTCGAGCTGCGCGAGACCGCGGTTGAAGAGGAAGGCGAGCCGCCACCCAGTCTCGAAGACAGTGAAGGTCATGTCGCGCGGTTGTACGCGTCGCGCGCGCAGCTCCGCGCGATGGCGCGCATCGGCGCGCAGGCCGTCGAGGGCGGGCGGCCGCCGTGCCCGCTGTGCGAACGACCGATGGATCCGTCCGGGCACATCTGCCCGCGTTGGAACTAGTCGCGTGGCGGAAGCTTCCGCGTCGGAGTCGTCGAAATCGGGATGGCCGACGCGGCCACCGGTCGCCGACGATGTCGCGGCCGATCTTCTACGGCGCGGCGAGCTCGAGCTCGTCGGGCGCATGCCGTGGTCGTCGAACGGCACGTATCTCGCGAGCGTCGGCGACGAGCGGGGCGACATGCTCGTGATCTACAAGCCCCGTCAGGGCGAACGGCCGCTCTGGGACTTCCGCACCGGCACGCTCTGCCAGCGCGAGGTGGCCGCGTTCGCGGTGTCCGAGGCGTTCGGGTGGGAGATGGTTCCCGACACCGTGCTGCGCGACGGTCCCATCGGTGTCGGGTCGGTGCAGCGCTTCGTCGACCACGACCCCGAAGAGCACTACTTCACGCTCCTGGCCGACCATGCGCCGGTGCTGCGGCGCTTCGGCGTCTTCGACATCGTGATCAACAACACCGACCGCAAGGGCGGCCATTGCCTGCTCGGCGACAACGACCACATCTGGGGCATCGACCACGGTGTCACGTTCCACGAGCACTGGAAGTTGCGCACGGTGATCTGGGAGTTCGGCGGCGACGCGCTGTCGTCGGTCGAGCGCGACGGTCTCGAATGCGTGATCCGCGCGCTCGACGGCTCATTGGGTGCCGACCTGGCCGAGCTGCTCTCACCGGCGGAGATCGCGGCGACGTACGCGCGGGCAACGCACCTGCTCGAGCGCGGGCGCTTCCCGATCGCCGACGGCGACTACCACAACTACCCCTGGCCGCTCGTCTAAGTGGAGCTGGCGCGTTCCAGCTCGGCACCGAAGTAGCGGTCGCGGCAGAGCGAACGCTGCAGCTTGCCCGACGAGGTCTTCGGCAGCGATCCCGGTCGCACGAGCACGACGTCTTCGGGCGCCATGCCGACCGCGTCGTAGACCGCGCTCTTCACCGCGGTGCGGATCGCCTCGAGCTCGTCACCCTTGCTCTCGGCGACGACGACGAGCGACTCGCGCCCGCGCTTGCCTTCGGTTCCGAACGCGATGACGTTGCCGGCGCGCACACCCGTCACGTCGGCGACCGCGCGCTCGACGTCCTGCGGGTACACGTTGCGTCCGCCGAGGATGATCACGTCCTTGATCCGGCCGCACACCACCAGCTCGCCGTCGACGAGGTAGCCGAGGTCGCCGGTGCGCAACCAGCCCTGGTGCAGGGTGGCTGCCGTCGCTTCCGGATTGCGGTAGTACCCGGGTGTCACCGAGGAGCCGCAGATCTCGACCTCGCCGACCTCTCGTTCGCGCATCGGGTTCCCACGGGCACGGTCGCAGACGCGCACCTGGATCCCGGGAACGGGTCGTCCGAGCTTGGCGAGATGGCGCGCGTCGCGGTGATCGGGAGCGACCGATGCGGCGTACTGATCGCCTTCCAGCACGCGCCGGTCGACCGAGTCGACCACGAGGCCCCGCCCCTTCTCGGGGAACGTCACGGCGAGCGTGGCCTCCGCCATGCCGAACGCGGGGAACACCGCGCCGGGATCGAGACCGTGCGGTGCCCCGGCGGCTGCGAACCCCTCGACCGAGGCGGGGTCGACCGGCTCCGCACCATTGAGGGCCAGTGACCACCGCCCCAGGTCGAGGTCGTGGAGCCGACGCAGCGCGCGGCCCGCGAGCACGTAGGAGAAGTTCGGACCCGCCGTCGCGGTCCCGCCGAACGCGTCCATCCATTCCATCCAGCGCGCCGGCGCGGCGAGGAAGTCCTGCGGCGCGGCGAGCACGAGGTCCATGCCGGTCGTCATCGGAGTCGCGAGCAGGCCGATGAGTCCCATGTCGTGGTAGAGCGGGAGCCACGACACGCCGACATCGTCGATGGTGAGGCCACCCGCGGCGACGATGCCGTCGAGGTTCGCGGTGACGCACCGGTGCGGCAGCATCACGCCCTTCGGATCCGATGTCGAGCCGCTCGTGTACTGCAGGATCGCGAGGGCCTCGGGATCGTCGGCAGGGCGGACGTAGGCGCCGGCGAGCGCGCGGCCGGGACCGGGTTCGAGCTCGTCGAGGCCGAGAACCGGTGGGTCGCCGGGCTCGGGTGCGATGAACGGCGCGAGCTGCGGATCGATCACGAGCAGGACCGAGTCGGAAGCGCGGATTCGGGCACGCGTCTGGCGCACGAAGTCGTCGATCGAACCGAGCCGCATCGGCAGCGGCAGCATGACGGCGGCCGCGCCGGAGAGCCACGTGGCCTCGATCGCGGTGACGAGCGGCCGGGTCGTCGGACCGAGGATCGCGACGTGCGTGCCGGGGGCCACGCCGTGCGATTGGAGGACGGCCGCCATGGCGCAGGCGTCGGCGTGGAGCCGGGCCCAGGAGACCTGCTCGCCTTCGGGTCCACCGGATCCGGCGGAAGCAAGGAAGGTGATCGTTCCCTGCGAGTCGGCGGCGGCCTCGAGGCGGGGAAGCAGGCTGGTCATCGGGTGTTGGACCGATCTCGTCGACGATGGGTTACCTCGCCTCTCTTTTCGGCGAGATCCATGGCGCTGAGCAGGGCGAAGGATAAGAAACCGCAATTCGAGGAGGGATCAGATGAGTGTGCTCATGACGTTGCGGGCTCCCGCCGACGTGGCCAAGTTCGAGAAGCTGGCGATCGACGATCCCGAGATCTTCACGGGGATCCTGCGCCGGGCCAAGGAACGCGGTCTCATCTCGCACCGCTTCTGGGCGAGCGACACCGAGATCTTCGTGGTCGACGAGTGGCCGAACGAGGAGTCGTTCAACGGCTTCTACCAGACGACCCCGGAGATCCAGCAGCTGATGCAGCACGCAGGAGTCACCGCGCCGCCCCTGGTGAGCTTCTGGCGGTCGGCCGACACCGGCGACGACTACCCGCGGGCGCAGTAGCTACTGCAACGCGGCGGCCGGGTCGCGGAAGAACCGCGAGCGCGGCCACACGACATCGGCGCCGTCGACGCGGGCGGTGGCCGCGGCCTCCTCGTCGACGTGCGGACCGAACGCGACGATGCGCGCGTCGGGAAGCGCGCGCCGGATCTCACCGATCGCGGGTGCGAAACGGGCGAGGTCGACGATGACGACGTCGGCGGCCGCGCACGCGTCGACGTCGCGCGCGAACGCGATGCCGTCGATCGCGGCGGTCATGCGCGACCGGTCCATGAGGTCGGACGCGAGCGCGACGACCTTCACGCAGTCGGCGCGGGCTTCGGTGCGGGTGGCGGCAGCAGGCGCGGCTCGTCGATCGCGAACTCGGGCCAGCGCTTCCGGCTGCGGGCCGACAGCTTGTGCATCAACGCGATCGCGCCGGGGTCGTCGTCGCCGGGTCGTACCTCGATCACGCCGTCGCGTTGCATCGCGGCCATCAGCTCGCGTCCGACATCGGTGCGCACGATGGTGAGCGTCCAGTCGTTGAACGCGCCGATCCCGCCGGTGGAGATGTCGGCGTGCTCGGCCGCGAAGTCGGGGCACATCTTGCAGCCCTCACGCGTCCACGCGTGACATTCCTTCAGCGGCACCTCGTGGTACGCGCCGTCCTTCATCCAGATCTGGAACACGCCCTTGATGTTCATCTTCTTCATGTCGGCCTTCTTGAGGCCGTACTTGGCTTCGAACAGCTCCTCGAAGATCGCGTCGTCGAACGTCTTCGAGCACAGCAGCCCGATGTTGAGGGAGAAGCGCCGCGCGACCTTGCCGGCCTTGCGCTGCTTCATCGCCGGCGGCGACGACGACTGGCACGACATGCCGACGAGCGCGATGCGGTCTTCGTCCTTCGCGAGGTCCTTGTAGGCCATCGTGTTCGCCGAGTACGTGTAGCGGCTGCCGGCCGACGCGATCACTTCCTCGCGCGTGCGTGCGATGCCCGGAATCGCCTTCCACGTGGAGCCGTCGCCCTCGAGGTACGACACGAGCGCGGCGTCGATGATGTCGTGCTCGAGCGCGTACACGAGGATCGCGGAGACGAGCCCGCCGTCCTGGCCCACCTCGAACAACTCGGGGTCGGATGCCCGGGCCAGCACGATGTCCTTGCTGATGCCCGAGATCTCGTCGACCTCGCGGGTGCGCCCGAACAGGAACTCGTCGATCTCCGGCTCCCACGCGCGGAAACGCGGGCACGCGCGGGTGCACGATGTGCAGGCCTTGTCGCCGTGGCTGCAGTCGCGCGGCCCGCCGTAGTCGTTCTCGATCTGCACCGGCTTGTAGACGCCGAGCAGGTCGTCGTAGTCGAGGACGTCGTGCGGGCACGCGATGACGCAGCCTGCGCAGCCGGTGCAGAGTCCGGTGGTGACCACCTCGTCGTAGAGGTGCTTCCAGGAGAAGCTCCAGCGTTCCTTCTTCTCGACCGGCTCGGTCGTGGTCATCGGCAGGTCCGTCTCCTGGGCGTGTCGGGGCAGTTTGCCACGGGCTCAGAAGTCGACGCGGCCTGCGCGCCGGTAGCGCGCACTGGCGCCGCCGGCGACGGTGACCGTGCGCGACGGTGTCGAGAGGCCGCTCGTCGTGCCTCCCGCGTAGTCGGCCTCGACGCTGAACCAGTGCGGTCCGTCGCCGAGGTCCTTGACCTTCGCCGCGGTCGCGTCGGCGGCCGCGATCGTGGTGGCGCCGTCGGGGAGCTCGTGCACCGTGTAGGAGATGATCGTGTCGCCGGGTCGCAGGGTGGCGGGAGCCACCCACTTCACGTTCGCGGCGCCGTTGCCGCCGGTCGACGCGGTCACCCCGGTGGGTGTGGCGCTGCCGTACGTGGTGCGGCAGGGCTGGCCGCGCAACGACGGGCACGGAGGCAGCGGAGTCGGGGCCACGATCCCGGGGATCACCGGCAGCACGACCTTCGACGGACGGCCGACCGAGTGCGCGATGTCGTTGGTCACGATGCCGTTCGCGGGAATCGAGTCGAAGGTCCAGAACGGGCGGTTCCCTCCGGGTGCCTCGACCGTGATGCGAATGCGGTCACCAGTGCGGAAGACCGCGGCGAACGGCATCAGCTCGACGCGCACCGGCACGAACTTGCCGGCCGGCAAGGGTGCGGCGTCGGCCTGCGCGTTGGTGTGCCAGGGCCGCGTCGCGGTGGTCATGGTCGGGTCGAGCGTGCGCTGGCTCGCGCGCAGCCACCCGCTCTGCACGTAGCGCTCCATGCCGTCGGGACGCAGCTCGGTGATCGTCACCTCGAGGTCGGTGTCGGGAGCGGTCGAGCGCAGCCACAGGTTGACCGATCCCGTGCCCACCATCGTCACGTCGTGGGTGAGCGGCGGGCTGTCGAACGCGAGGGCCTTGCCGAGCGGCAGCGGACGCCAGTCGTAGGTCGGGTTCGCACCCCAGATGTCGCCCGACGATCCCGAGTAGTCGGTGACGGGCTTCGCGGTCGGGTCGTAGACGTAGCTCGTCGACGCGCGGCCGTCGCCGTCGGTGATCGTGGGCGGCTTCGACGTGAGCTGTTGATCGGGTTGCATGTACCACGTGGTCGGAGCCGTCTGCTTGGGCGGCCACTGCGAGAAGTCCTCTTCGTACGCGGCGCCCGGCGCGCCCGGAGACGCGGGGTTGCCGTAGCCGTTGTCGAACAGGATCCGCAGGTCGGGCTCGGCCTGGTACGCCGCGAGCGCCTTCGCGTAGCTCGTGTAGCTGTCGAAGCGGTCGGGCGGGAGGGTGACGCCGCTGATTCCGGTCGCGGCCTTGATGATCGCGGGCGCGAACGAGCGGAAGAGCGGAGCGACGTGGGGGATGCGGCGGCCGACGTAGAAGTCGAGGAACTCGGTCCAGCGCTGCAGCTGCGCGAACAGTGACTCGACGTGCGTTCCGTTCGTGAACATGAAGTGCTTGTCGGGGGACGACGTGAACTCGTTCAGCATGTCGGCCGACTGCGGCCCGACCTGCTCGTCCTGCCACGCGCCGGCGAGGAACACCGGCACGTTGATCTTGTGCACGAACGTGATCGGCGAGAGCGGGTCGCCGAGCGCGGGCGAGTAATACGGGTTCTGCTGGATCTGCGAGACGATGTCGGGGTTCTGGAGCCGCAGCAGCTGGTTCTCGGCGCACTGCTGGCCGTTGGGACCGCCGGCGTCGACGATGCCGTGCTCCCAACCTTCGCCGTAGGGCTGTCCGGAGCTCTGGCGGTCCTGCGCCCACGAGAGCGCGAAGCCGTTGTTGAAGATGCCACCCGGGTAGAGCGTGCTGCGGTACGTGTCGGCGATGGTCGACAACGGCGCGATCGCCTCGAGATCGGGTGGGTCGGTCTGCGCGACGAAGAGCTGGCTGATGCCGGGATAGGAGATGCCGACCATCCCGACCTTGTGGTGCGCGACCCAGGGCTGCGCGGCGACCGCTTCGACGACGTCGTATCCGTCGAGCGACTGGAGCTGCTCGAAGTAGGAGTATGAGCCGCCCGAGCAACCGGTGCCGCGCATGTTCACGCCGACGGTCGCGTAGCCGAGCGCCTGTGCGAGCAGCGTGCTCGGCTGGGGAGAGTGTGGGTTCGCGGGGTCGTAGCCGGAGTACTCGACCACCGTGGGGTACGGGCCGGCGTCTGCGGGACCGGGCAGGTGGACGGTCGCCGACAGCTTCGTACCGTCGCGCATCGTGATGTACCCGAAGCCGATCGGCAGCGCCTGCGCCTTGTAGAAGCTCTTCGGCGGCACGTACGTCGGCGAGAGCACGGTGATGGCAACCGACTCCGTGACCGTCCCGCTGTCGTCTTCGATCACGCGGTAACCGGCACCCGCAGGGACATCGCGGAAGAGGTAGCTGCCCTGTGTGTCGAGGCTGCCGGTCGCGAAGAGATGGCCGGCCCTGTCGTCGAGCGTGATCGTCGCACCGGGCGTCGCGTGCGTCACCGCGACCTGCTCGACGCTGCCGTCGACCACGAAGGTGGCCGCACCTGGATCCGCGTGCGCCGCCGGCATCCAGAACATCGGCACCAGGGCCGAGGTCGCCACCACGACGACCAGTCGTCGCCATCCGAACCGCATGCCGCTCACGCAACCTCCCGGTTTCGTCCCAGGCGAGGCTACCGGTCACTCCAGGTGACGACAAAAGGCGCAGGGCGGGGCGGCATCGTACGATTCCGGGGATGGCGAAGATCAGCGAGATCCTCCAACGAGGTCCGAGTTACTCCTTCGAGTTCTCGCCGCCGCGCACGCCGGAGGCCGAGGCCCAGCTCGAGCGGGCCCTCGTCGAGCTCGAGCCGCTGAGCCCGTCGTTCGTGTCGGTCACCTACGGAGCAGGCGGCAGCACGCGTGAGCGCACGCACGAGATCGTCACGCGGATCAACGGCCAGACCTCGATGACGTGCATGGCGCACCTCACGTGCGCGGCGCACACCCGGGCGCAGATGCGCGAGATCGTGCTCCGCTACGGCGACGCCGGCGTCGACAACATTCTTGCGCTGCGTGGCGACCCGCCCGTCGACCTCGACCTTCCCGAAGGCGAGTTCGACTACGCGATCGATCTGGTCGAGTTCACCCGTGCCCTCGGCGACTTCTCGATCGGGGTGGCCGCCCACCCCGAGCCGCACCCGCGTTCTCCGAGCCTCGAAGCCGACCGGTTGCACACCGCCGAGAAGCTGCGAGCCGCCGACTTCGCGATCACACAGTTCTTCTTCGATGCGCACCACTACTTCGAGCTCGTCGAGTCGGTGCGGGCGCTCGGGGTCGACAAGCCGATCCTTCCGGGCATCATGCCGGTGACGAACATCGGTGGCATCCAGCGCATGACGCAGATGCAGGGCTCGGAGTTCCCGTCGTGGCTCGCAGAGAAGCTGCACGCGGTCGAGGACGATCCCGCCGCGGTGCGCGCGGTCGGTATCGCGGAGGCGACGCGCCTGTGCGAGGAGCTGATTGCGGGCGGCGCGCCCGGGCTGCACTTCTACACGATGAACTTCTCGAAGGCGACGCGCGAGATCTTTGCGAACCTCGGCCTCACACCGGTCTGAGCCTCACGGCGCGATCCCGCTGACCACCACATGGCGGTCGCTGACGGCGTCGATGGCGAAGTGGTCGAAGCCGACCGTGTGCAGCTGCTCTCGAATCTCGTCGAGGGTGAAGGCCGCGCGCAACGACTGGTAGTAGTCGCGGCGCAGGATCTCGGGCTCGCCGGCGGCGTAGCGGTCGACGAGCGCCTGCGCGGCCGACACAGAATCCGGGCGGGTCAGATCCTGGATGAGCACGCGCGTTCCCGTTCCCGCGACATCACCGATGGTGCTCCACAACACCGTCGGGTCGTGGAAGTGATGCAGAGCACCCGTGCACACCGCCGCATCGAACGGCCCGAGCCCGCGCAGCGCGGGGTCCGGCATGAAGTGGCACGCGAGCGTGATGCGTTCGCCGAGGCCCTCGCGCGCGACGCGCTCGCGCCCGAGGTCGATCATCGCGGGCGCGCCATCGACGCCGACGAAGGTCGCGTTCGTGAACGCGCGCGCGAGGCGCGTGGTCACATCGGCCGGACCACACGCGAGGTCGATCACGCGCGCGCCGACGATGGCCGTGAATTCGGGGAAGCGTTCGGCGAAGTGGGTGACGACGGCCTGGTGCGGAGCGGCGAAGTCGGCTTCCGAGTACGCGCGGGCCTGGCCGGCCTCGTCCATCAGCTCGGGCTCGGTGACGCGCTCCATTACGGCCAGCGTCCCACTACGGCCAGCGTCCCACTACGGCCAGCGTCCCACTACGGCCAGATCGTGCCGTACTGGGTCGAGTCGACGATCTTGCCGGTGAACCCCGTGCCGTCCTGCGCGGCGAGGTAGACGACGGCCGGTACGACCGCCGCGGGCGTCTTCCATCCCGACCAGTCGTAGTCCTCACCGAGCTCGTGCACGCTCATCTCGGTCTTGACCGCGCCGGGGCGCAACGCGTTGACCGCGATCCCCATCGGCGCGAGCTCCAGCGCGAGGGCGGTGCTGAAGCGCTCGAGCGCGGCCTTGGCGACCGAATAGGTGAGGAAGCCCGGCGGCATGCCCGCGGCGATGTTGGGGTCGGCCGCGCCCGACGAGATGTTGATGATGCTGCCCGATCCCTGCGCGCCCATCGGACCGGCCACGGCCTTGGCGGTGAGGAAGAGGCTGCGCACGTTGATGCGCATCGACTCGTCCCACATCGTCTCGTCGGTCACTTTGAACAGGCCGCGCGTCGGGGTCATCGCGTTGTTGACGAGGCAGTCGACCCGGCCGTACGCCGCAATGGTTGCGTCGACGAGCGCGGTGATGTCGTGCGCGTTGCCGATGTCGCAGCGCACCGCGAGCGCGTCGCCTCCCTTGTCGCGGATGGCCGCCGCGGTCTCGTCGATCGTGCCGGGGAGCTCGGCCGGGTTGGCGGCCGTCGTGCGCGCCGCGCACACCACCTTGTAGCCCGCGTCGGCGAGGCCGGTCGCGAGGCCGCGACCGATCCCTCGTGACGCGCCGGTGACGATTGCGACGTTGTCGGGCATGCCGGGGGACCGTATCGCCGCGCTCGCTGGTACTGCACCTGTGTCGTGTTCGTTACGGGTGCAGTACCAGCGGGGCCGGTGGCGGAGGGACTGGGATTTGAACCCAGGGTGACTTGCGCCACAATGGTTTTCGAGACCATCCGATTCGGCCGCTCTCGCATCCCTCCGGGCGAGATGTTACGGCACGGCCCGGGCCGCCCCGGATGGGTGGGTCAGGTCCGGCGGGCGGCGAAGAACTGCTCGACCAGCGCCGCGCACTCGTCGCTGCGCACCCCGGGCACCACCGTGATCTCATGGTTCAGCCGCGGATCGGCGGCCAGGTTGTACAGAGAACCCGCGGCCCCGGCCCGGAAGTCGGCGGCGCCGAAGACGAGGAGATCGACTCGCGCGGCCCACGCGGCGCCGGCGCACATCGGGCAGGGCTCGATCGTCGAGACCAGCACGTGGCCGCGGAGTCGCCAGCCGCCGACGCTCGCGGCTGCGGCGCGCAGGGCCAGCACCTCGGCGTGGGCGGTGGGGTCGCCGCGTTGCTCGCGCTCGTTGTGCGCCGACGCGACGACCGCACCGTCGGAGAGACGGGCGACGACCGCGCCAATGGGCACGTCGTCGTGCGCGAGCGCGGCGCGGGCTTCGCCGAGCGCACGGGCCATGAGGCTCGACAGCATCTCGGGTGCGGGGACCGGCGTGGGGGCGACAGCCATCGAGGGCGACCCTATTGGTTCGCGCGTACGGTAGGCCCGCATGACCTGGGCCAACGGCTGTGTGATCGCCCATCGCGAGATCGCGTGGGGCCGACCGTGGATCGGGATTCCCGAGCGCGTCGTCGAAGACACACCGGAACTTCTCGTCACCTACATCGCGACCGGCGCGCCGTTCGGCTACCTCCCGGGCCCGTGGCCTACTGAGACCGGCTTGCACCCGTGGTATCCGCGGGCGACGTGGGAGGGAAACGGCACGCTCGTCGTGCAGCGGCCGGGCGACGCGTACTCGGTGTGGCATTTCTGGAACGGTGACGAGCGCGCGTTCGTGTGCTGGTACCTCAACCTGCAGGAACCGCTCCGGCGCACCGCCGTTGGTTACGACACCCAGGACCACGAGCTCGACGTGGTCGTGTTCCCCGATGGCCGGTGGTTGTTGAAAGACGACGAGAAGATGGAGCAACGGATCGAGGAGGGGCGGTACTCGGCCGCCGAGGTGGTGCAGATCCGGGCTTTGGGCGCGCGCCTCACGGCGATGATCGACGCGGGCGAGACGTGGTGGAACCCCGATCTCACCTCGTGGGCTCCCAACCCCTCGTGGGGTGTTCCCTCGTTGCCGCCCGGTTGGGAACATGCCGAGGGAGCCTGAGAGCAGCTCGATCGCCGGCCTTGCGAAGGGCAGCCGGTCGACAACCAGTGCGCGGGTCTCGGCGGCGTTGACCGCGGTCGCGTTGCTCCCGGTGCTGATCGTCGTGATCACTCGGACCGGCCGGCGCTACGTCCCGGTCGGCGACATCGCGCTCATCGATCTCCGCGTGCGCGACGTGTGGAGTCGCGCGATCCCACTGGTCGGCCCGTACAGCCGGCTGGGCTGGAACCACCCCGGCCCCGCGATGTTCTGGCTGATCGCTCCGTTGTCGGGGCTGACCGGGCGACCGGCGTGGGCGACGCTCGTCGGGGGCGTGCTGCTGCAGGGTGTCGCCATCGCTGCGCTCGCGTGGCTGGCGTGGCGCAATGGCGGCGTGCCGCTGGTCGCGGCGGCGCTGGCGGTCAACGGTCTGGCGTACGGCGCCATGGGCCCGTCGATGCTGCTCCAGGCGTGGAACCCCAACGTCACCTACCCGTTCCTCCTGGTCCTCCTGCTGCAGGCGTGGTGCCTCGCCGAGGGCGACCTGGTGCTGCTGCCGTTCACCGCCGCGGTCGCGACGTTCCTCGTGCAGACCCACGTCGGGTATCTGCCGCTCGTGGGGGTCGCGGTCGCGTTCGGGTTGATCGGTGCGTCGTTGCGCACGCGTGGCGACGATCCGCCGGGCCGCGGCTGGCGGCGTCCGCTCGGATGGAGCGTTGCGGTGCTCGCCGTCGCCTGGGCGCCAGTCGCGCTGCAGGAGATCGTGCACCACGACAACATCCGTCCCCTCGTCCGTTCGCTCACCGGCAACGGCACCAAGCTCGGCGCGCGCAACGCGGCGGGGATCTTCGGTGCCGAGTTCCACGTGCTCCCGCCGTGGCTCGGTGGTCACGCGCATCTCGACTCGCTCACGCGGGCGGTCGTTCCCGTGTCGGCGAAGTACGTGTTGATCCCGATCGTGGTGCTGGCCGTGGGCGCGCTGCTCGCGTGGCGTGCGCCTCGGGTGCGGTTGCCGCTCGCGTTGACCGCGCTGCTCTTCGGCGCCGGACTCTGGTCGATCTCGCGCGTGATCGGCGGTGCGGAGGACTACGCGTTCTACTGGCGGGTACCGATCGCGATTCTCGTCGTGTTCGTTGCGTGCGCATCGGCCTGGTACCGGCTCGGTCTCGATCGCCGTCCGGATGCCGCGCGCGCGATGGTCGTCGTGCTCGCGGCGATCGTCGCGTTCTCGTCGATCGCGCTCTCGGTGCGCACCGCGCAGTGGGGTCAGGTGAGCACCGCCGAGCCCGTCGCGCGGGCGATGCTCGCGCGGCTCCATCGTGAGCATCAGCCCCATGGCAGCGTGCTGGTTCGTGCACCCGACGTGCCGCTCCTCGGGCTCGAGCGCACCATCGTGAACGAGCTCGACCGATCCGGCGCGACGGTCCGGGTCGACACCGACCTCGGCTTTCAGTTCGGGTACACCCGCACCGCAACGCCGAAGCAGGTCGACCAGGTCTGGTACGTGATCGAGAACGGGCAGTATCTGAGCGTGCTCGCCGCGCTCCCGGGTGCGCAGGTGCTCTGGGCGTCGTCCGCATTGTCTGCGCCGGAGGAGCGCGAGCTGCGCGCGCTGCAGCGCCGGCTCTACGACGAGCTCGTGCGCGCGCACCGAATGGACAAGTTCGGAGTGGTCGACTCACCGCTGGTCGGATTCGGGCTCCAGGGCATCCCGGGCGTCGACTCCGCAACGGCCGCACGGGCCGCGGTGCTCAACGCCGACGCGCTCCGCGCCGCGCCCTGCCGCTGCGGCATCGTCGCGTTCCCGTCGGCCGAGACGCCGACGCTCACGTTCCCGCAGGCGTAGTCGCCGGCTACGCCGCGCCCGACGCGATCTTCTGGAGCACGGCGATGCGCTCCTCGAGCGGGGGATGTGTGTCGAACAGGCGGTGGGTCCAACCCTCGTGGTGCTGCAACGGGTCGTCGATGCACATCGCCGCGGTTGCGTGGTTGAACTGCGCGAACGGCTTGTCGTTCTGCTCGAGCTTCTGCAGCGCGTGGATCAGCCCCGTCGGATTGCGCGTCAGCTCGGCGCCACTGACATCGGCGAGCTCTTCGCGTGACCGCGAGAGTGCGAACTTGATGAGCGGGCCGACGATGAACGCGATGACGGAGAACAGGGCGCCGACCGCGAAGGCGAGGAGCACGATCTGCCCGCCGTCCTTCCCGCGCGGACGCATGAAGAACACCGATCGCCAGGCCAGGCTCGCGAGCAGGGCGGCCATGCCGATCAGGGTCGTGACGATCAGGATGAGTCGGACGTCGTAGTTGCGGATGTGGCTCATCTCGTGGCTGATGACGCCCTCGAGCTCCTCGCGGTTCATGATCGTCAGGAGCCCGGTCGTCGCGGTGATGGCCGCCTTGTTCGGGCTGACTCCGGTCGCGAAGGCGTTCGGCGACGGGTCCTCGATCACGTACACCGCCGGCGTCGGCAGGCCCGCGGCGAGGGCCATCTCCTCGACCACGTTGTGGAGCTGCGCGTACTGCTGGGGATCGGCCGGTTTGGCGCCGGCGACGGCGAGCACCAGCCCGGTGCCGGCCGTCAGCGAGAACACCGCACCGAGCACGGCGAGGATGCCGAGGATCACGGCGCCGGTGAGGATCGACGACGCCTTGCCCCCACCGAACGCGGCACCGGCGGCGGCCCCGATTCCGAGCCAGACCAGGACGAACAGCGAGATCACGATCACGCCCCGGCGTTTGTTGCGAGCGATCTCTTCGAGCACGGTCACAACGTTAGATCCGTGCGGGGACCGGTTCGCGCCAGGGACGCCTTCCCGCCTGGGATAATGACCGTTATCATCACCCTATGGTCAGCACCGCCCCGGAGACGGGCACGAGCACCCGGGACCGGCTCGTCGCCGCCGCCATCGAGGTGTTCGCCGAGCAGGGCTACGAAGGCGCCCGCCTGCAGGACATCGCACGGGCGGCCGGGCTCACCACGGGTGCGGTGTACGCCAACTACCGGGGCAAGGCGGAGCTGCTGTTCGACGCCATCGGTGCGCGCGCCGGCGCCGAGCTCGACGGGCTGTTGCACGACACCGCAAGCCTCGGTGCGCGCGCCGTGCTCGAGCGGCTCGGCGACCGGTTGCCGGAGTCGCGGCCATCGGGCCCGTCGCTGCTCCTCGACGCCGTGGCCGCCGCGCGACGCGACCCCGACCTCGCCGCGTTGCTCCGGGAGCGCGTCGGCCGACGCGAGTCGACGGTCGCCGGCGTGATCGCGTCGGCCAAAGACGACGGCAGCGTCACCGACGCGGTCTCCACCGACGCGTTCGCGCGCTTCTGCATGATGCTCGCCACCGGAGCGCTCGTGCTCCGCGGGCTCGGCATCGACCAACCCGATCCCGACGACTGGCACGTGCTCGTCGCGCGCCTGCTCGATGCCCTGTCACCAAGCGGTCTTGAAGCCCAGGAGAAGCCATGAGTGAGCAGCTCGACACCATCCACGCGGTCGAGTCGAACTTCGACGCCATCTTCACGTGGGACTACGGCCGGAGCCGTCCCGCGCTGGTCAAGCTGTACGAGAAGGCGAAGTCGTCGCAGTGGAACGCGTCGACCGATCTCGACTGGTCGATCGACGTCGACCCGGAGAAGGTCGGCAGCGAGCTCGGCGGCGGCGGACCGCAGCGGTTCCAGTCGCTGCAGAACGCCGAGGACTCACCGGTCAAGCACTTCGGCGAGAAGGAATGGTGCCAAGTGTCGGTCGAGCTGCAGAACTCTTTGCTCTCGCAGTTCATGCACGGCGAGCAGGGTGCGCTCCTGTGCACCGCGCGCATCGTCGAGACGGTTCCGTGGATCGACGCGAAGTACTACGCGGCCACCCAGGTGATGGACGAAGCCCGTCACGTCGAGGTGTTCGCGCGCTATCTCGACGAGAAGCTCGGGCACCAGCACCGCATCAACGAGAACCTCAAGGGGATCCTCGACGACATCCTGAGCGACTCGCGTTGGGACATCGTGTACCTCGGCATGCAGATCATGGTCGAGGGCCTGGCGCTCGCGGCCTTCGGGATGATCCACCAGATCACGACCGAGCCGCTGTTGAAGAAGCTCCTGCGCTACGTGATGAGCGACGAGGCGCGTCACGTCGCGTTCGGCGTGCTCTCGCTGCAGGAGATGTACGCGAACCTGAGCGACGCCGAGATGCGTGAGCGTCAGGAGTTCGCGTTCGACGTCGCCGTTCGCTTGCAGCGCCGGTTCGCGCACACCGAGATGTGGGAGCGGATGGGCGTCGACCCGGTCGCGGTTTACCGCGTGATGGACCGCATCAACCCGCCCGCGCAGCAGATGTTCCAGCAACTGCTGTTCTCGAAGATCGTGCCGAACTGCAAGAAGCTCGGTCTCCTCGACGCCTCCGACGGTTGGCTCCGTGATCGCTTCACCGAGGTCGGCGTCATCCACTTCGAAGACTGGACCGACACCGGCGAGGAGTACGACTCCCTCGACGAAGTCGCCAAAGACCGCGTCCCCGCGCCCGCCTGATCCGCTGCGGCGCTGCATTGTGGGTCGATGGTCGCCGCGTGCGGATTCGACACCGACTTCACGCGGCCGGCGGGCGCGACGTGGTTGGGGTGGTCACGCTGTGTGACAATGGTTCGGTTCACGTGACGATCTGGGGAGATGCACGGTGCGACGGATTCCGGTACGAGTGAAGGTCCGCGCGGGCGTGATGGCGGCGGGTCTCCTGCTCGCCGTGGCGGCGCCGGTTACGGCGACGCAGGCGTCGGCATCCGCGAACAAGCTTCAGGTCCGCGCGTCGTGCGGTGTCGCGCCCGCGGGCGTCGCGCGGTGTCTCGCGCTCCGCGTGGTCTCCGGCGCGACGACGAACAGCGCGCGCAGCGGTCCCGCGGGTTGGCACCCGGCCGACCTGCAGCGCGCGTACCGGCTCGACGCGACCAAGGGCGAAGGCCAGACCGTTGCGATCGTCGACGCGTACGACGACCCGAACGCCGAGTCCGACATGGCCGTCTTCCGTTCGACCTTCGGTCTGTCGCCGTGCACGGCTGCGAACGGTTGCTTCCGCAAGGTCAACCAGCGCGGCGGCGCGACTCTGCCGGCGCCGAACGCGGGGTGGGCCGAGGAGACCTCGCTCGACCTCGACATGGTCTCGGGCGTCTGCCCGCACTGCAACATCCTGCTCGTCGAAGGCGACACTGGAATCGCGACCGACCTCGGCGAAGCGGTCGACACCGCGGTTGCGCTCGGCGCGACCGAAGTGTCGAACAGCTACGGCTACCGCGGCACACCCTCGGGTCGCATGGCACTTGCCGTGCACTACGACCACCCCGGTGTCCCGATCACGGTGAGCTCCGGTGACGACGGGTACGCGTCGCCGCCGAACGAGATTCCTGCCGTGTTCCCGACGGTCACCGCGGTCGGCGGCACGAGTCTTCGCGCCGCCGACGACGCGCGTGGGTTCAGTGAGACTGCGTGGGACGGTTCCGGCAGCGTGTGCGCGAAGTACGGCGTGCCCGTTCGGTGGCAGTCGGTTCCGGGTTGCGCGCGGCGCATGATCTCCGACGTCTCGGCGGTCGCCGATCCCGCGACCGGCGTCACCGTGTACGACACCTACGGCAAGCACGACCACGGCTTCGAAGTGTTCGGCGGCACGAGCGTCTCGTCGCCGATCATCGCGGCCGTCTACGCGCTCGCCGGCAACGGCGCGACCGTCAACGACGCGCGCCGCCTCTACCGCCACACCGACCGCCTCTTCGACGTGACCAGCGGCAGCAACGGCACGTGCCCCCAGCCCGTGTTCTGCAACGCGGGACCGGGCTACGACGGCCCCACCGGGCTCGGTACGCCGAACGGGTCCGGGGCGTTCTGACGGCGGTCGTCTAGCCCCAGCCGACCTTGGTCTCGTCGAAGCGGAGCCGGCGCAGCGCGACGACGGTGAAGAGCGCGGCCATCGCCAACAACATGACGGTCGGTGCGACGACACCGCCGATGCCGCGTCCGTCGAGGATCACCGACCGGAGACCGCGCATCGCCCAGTAGGTGGGCGTGACGGGAGCGATCGCCCGGGCCCAACCGGGGAGCACGCTGAACGGAACGAATGCGCCGCCGATCGCGCCGAACAGCACCATCCCGAGGTAGCTGAACGAGTTCGCCTGCTGCGCGGTCCGGCAGAGCGCCGTGACCGCGACGCCGAGCAGCACGAGACACACCGAGAACGCGATGACGAGCGGGATCAGCGCGGCGGCGTCGCCGCGAATGTGCAGCCCGAAGATCGCGACGCCCGCACCGAGAATGAGCGCGAACTGCGCGATCCCGATGACGACGCGCGGCACCGTCTTGCCGACCACGATCTCGAGCGACGTTGCCGGGCTCGCGCGCAGACGGTCCCAGGTCGCCCAGGCGTGCTCCGCGAAGAACGAGAACGTGATCAGCGTCACGAGGAAGAACGCGCTCATCGCGGCCTGACCGGGCACGACCTGCTCGGCCCCGTTGGCGTGCGGGTATCCGTTCTGCACGAGCGCAGGCCGCAGCGCGGGCTTGAGGAACGCGATCGTGATGACCGGGAACACGATGAGCACCATGATCGGCAGCGGATCGCGCCGGGCGAGGCGCATCTCGTGCGCGACGATGACGCCGATGCGCCGGAACGAGATCACGCGACCGCCTCCGCGACCGCGCCGCTCGGGACGCCCGCCTCGTAGCGGCGGCCGGTGACGGTCAGGAACACCGACTCGAGACTCGGGCGCTCGACTTCGATCGCGAGGAGCCCGGCCGTGTGGTGCCCGAGCCGGGGCAGCAATCGAGCGGCGGTGCCCGCGGGGTCAGGTGTCGGTACGCGCACCGACTGACCGTCGACGACCGCGCCGTCGACTCGCGCCGCCGCGGGCACCGACCCGTCGAACCGGAGCACGAGCGCGCTGCTCCCGAAGCGTTCGACGAGACTGGCGAGCGATCCGCTCGCCACGATCCGACCGTGATCGATGAACGCGACCGTGGCCGACAGCTCCTCGATCTCGTGCAGGTAGTGCGTCGAGTACACCACCGCGGAACCCGACTCCGCGAGGCTGCGGACGAGCGCGAGGATCTCGCCCCGAGTGCGCACGTCGGCGCCCGTCGTCGGTTCGTCGAGAAGCACGAGCTGCGGACGGTGGACGAGCGCGATCGCGGTGTGGAGCCGGCGTCGCTCGCCGCCCGAGATCTGCGCGCCCCTCCGGTCGAACAGCGCGGTGAGCCCGAGCGCGTCGCCGACGGCGTCGATGCGGTCGCGCTGTTCGCCGCCCCGCAGGCCGGCGAGCCCGGCGAAGAAGCGGAGGTTCTCGCGCACGGTCAGGGTCGGGTAGATGCCGGTGTCCTGCGGCGCGTACCCGATGAACCGATGCGCACGATCGGGCTCCCGCGCGACGTCGATGCCCGCAACGTGAACGCGGCCGCCGTCGGCCCGGCGGATCCCGGCGACGATCGAGACCAGCGTGGTCTTGCCGGCCCCGTTGGGCCCGAGCAGGCCGAGGATGGTGCCGGCCTCGACTGTGAGGTCGACACCGGCGAGGGCGACGGTCGCTCCGTACGCCTTGCGGACCCCCTCGGCGACGAGCGTCGGCCCGGGGCTCACGTCGTGGCCGCCGCGGCCGGAGCTACCCTTGAGGTGGTGAGGTGCCGAACCGTACCCGACATACTGGCGAGTATCACACGTGGTCGCGGGGATGACAAGGGGGATCCGCCATGCCGTTCGAGCCGCTGACGCCGGAGCGGCGGCGGGCGATGACCCGCCAGCATCTGCTCGAGGCCGCCGCCATCGTGTTCGCGCGCGACGGCTTCTATGGCGCCACGCTCGACGACGTCGCCGCGACGGCGGGCTTCACGAAGGGCGCCGTGTATTCGAACTTCAAGAGCAAGGACGATCTGTTCCTTGCGCTGCTCGACGATCGCATCGACCGCCAGTTCGCGATCACGAGCGAGATGCTCGACGCCGGATCTCACGATTCCTCGGAGCAGCGACCGCGGGTGCGCGGGTTGCTGCGCGGTGGCGCGTTCTTCTCGGACGAGTCGTGGTCGACGCTGTACCTCGAGTTCGTCCTCTACTCACGACGCAATCCGGATGCCGCGGCGAAGCTCGCCGCAAGCATGCAGCGGACGCGTGAGTGGGTCACGAGCATGATCGAGACCGAGTACGCAGCCGTCGGCGCGGTGCAGAAGTATCCGTCCGCACATCTCGCCGAGATCTCGCTCGCGCTCTTCGAAGGACTTGGTCACCACCGTATGGTCGACGCGACATCGGTCACCGACGCGACGATCGATACGGTGCTCGACTTCCTCTACGACTCCATGGGAGTGAACGATGCTCCGTCATCGTGATGGAGCGGGATGTCGAGGTGACGTTCGCCCTGGTCCCACTCCCACGTCGCGCGAACGGGAAATGAGCGCACGAGTGTCGCGACCGCGCGGTTCTCGGCGGCCACGGTCGCGGTGAAGCGTTCGACGCCGCGTTCGCTGGCGACTCCACCGAGCTCGCGCAGCAGTGCGGTGGCGATCCCGTGGCGGTGCCACGCGTCTTCGACGACGACCGCGACCTCGGCCTTGCTCGGCTCAGTGGCGGAACGGTCGTAGCGCGCGACCGCGACGACGCGCTCGCCGACACTCGCGACGAGCGCGTCGCGGTTCGCATGATCGACTTCGGCGAGGTGGTGCAGCGACGTCTCGTGCGGATACGTCACCGGGCTCAGGAACCGGAAGTACCGCGACTCCGGCGACAGCCGCCAGAAGAGCGAGCGGAGCTGGTCGATGTCGCGCGGTTCGATCGGCCTGATCGTGACGGCACCGAACGACGACTCGTTCAGAATCTGCTCGAGCCGGTCTGCGGCCGCGTGCGCGAGCTCGAAGTAGCGGCGCATGCGGCGCGCACCCCAACGGCGCGCGTTGTGATCCACCGGGCGGAGCTGGAGCAACACGGAGCCCGCAGTCCACGTGCTGATCTCGATGTCGAGGTGAGCAACGTGGCGTCCACGCGCGGTCAGCAACCGTGCGGTCGTCCGCCACGACTCATGACCGTGGATGATCGGGTTCGACGACGGTCGCGGTGTGCCGTCGACGAACAGCGTTCCTTCGCCGCCGAGCGCGAAGCCGGCGGCCGGTGCGATCGTCGACTGATCACGCAGCCGCCTCGCAATCGCGCGTGTCGGACGGTTGACGCGCCGTTCGAGCACGAAGTTCGATTCGTTGAGCATTGCTTCGCTCATCTGCATGAAGAGCCCCTTGGTCGCGCCGTCCCCAGACAACGCCGTGTGCTGCCCGGTGCAGCGTTCGCATCGAAGTACGCATTCCGATCGGCACCGGTTCTCTTCCGTGACAAGGGTCACGACGTGACAACGGTCACACGCGCGGTCGCAGTGCGCGTTCAGGTGGTGCCGGCGCGGTCTCCCGTACCGCACCCGGCCGCGTCGGTCGCGTAGATGTTGATGTCACTCGTGAACGACGGCAGTTGCCGTGAGGATCACGCGACGTTTCATCCTCATGAGATCGGCCCGATGATCGCGGGGCCTGAGCGGAGGGAGTGGGATTCGAACCCACGGAGGGTTGCCCCTCACACGCTTTCCAAGCGTGCCGATTCGGCCGCTCTCGCATCCCTCCCGGGGAACGGCGATCGTACCTGTACGCTCCCGGGCGGCTCGCCCGCAGCGTGGACGGGTCCGGCGCGACGGGATCCCGTGAACCGAGTCAGGTCCGGAAGGAAGCAGCTCTCAGCGGGTCCTCCCGGGTGCCGCCGGGTTGCCTGGCCGCGCGCGGGCGAGCCACTTTCGGGCGCAGCGTCGGGGGACGGATCGTCGTAGGTGGGCGGTAGTGTCGACGCCGTGGCGTCGCAGTCGTTGTACCGCAAGTACCGCCCGCAACGGTTCGGCGAAATCGTCGGTCAGGGCCATGTCATCACCGCGCTCCGCAACTCGATCCGGGAGGGGCGCGTCGGTCACGCGTACCTGTTCTCCGGGCCGCGCGGCACCGGCAAGACGTCGACCGCCCGGCTTCTCGCGAAGGCACTGAACTGCCTCGATCTGCAGCCCGACGCCGAGCCGTGCGGGAAGTGCGAGAACTGCGTCGCGATCGCGGCCGGTTCGTTCTTCGATCTCGCCGAGCTCGACGCGGCGTCGAACAACGGTGTCGACAACGTCCGCGACCTCGTGCAGAGCGTCAACCTCGGGCTCGCCGGGTCCGCGCTGCGCAAGGTGTACATCGTCGACGAGGTCCATATGCTCAGCGCGGCCGCGGCCAACGCGCTGTTGAAGACGCTCGAGGAACCGCCCGCACACGTCGTGTTCATCCTCGCCACCACCGAGCCGCAGCGGGTCCTGCCCACCATCCGTTCGCGCACGCAGCACTTCGACTTCACGCTGCTCTCGATCGAGGAGCTCCAGGGCCACCTCGCGTGGATGCTCGAGCAGGAAGGCGTCGTTGCGGCGCCGGAGGCGATCGCGCTCGTCGCGCGCCGCGCGGCGGGCTCCGACCGCGACGCGCTCTCGCTGCTCGACCAGGCGCTTGCCCTCGGTTCGGGTCGGCTCGACACCGACCAGGTCCTCGCGATCTTCGGCGACACGCCGTTCTCGCGGCGCATCGAGGTGCTGGAGGCGGTCGCGGCCGACGATGCCGCCGGTGCGGTTACCGCGGTCGACGCCGCGATGACCTCGGGTGTCGACGCACGCCGGCTCGCCGACGATCTCCTCAAGACCCTCCGCGACGCGTTCGTGCTGGCGGCCGGCGCCGGTCGCGTCCCGTACGACGGTCCGGCCGACGAGATCGCGCGACTCCGCGAGCTGGGGACGGCGTTCGGCCCGGCCGGCCTCACCCGCGCCATCGAGATGCTCGGTCAGACGATCGTCGACGTTCGCGGCCCGGCCGCTCCCGATCCCCGTCTGATCCTCGAGGTCGCGATCGTGCGCCTCGCCCGTCGCGAGTCGCGCACCTCGCTCGAGGCGCTGCTCGAACGGGTCGAACGGCTGGAGCACCGGCTCGGTGAAGGTGGCGCGGCCCCTGCGGCCCCTGCGGCGGCGGCACCAGCAGCCGCACCGGTTCGGTCGGCACCGCCCGCGGCGCCGGCTCCGCAACCCGCACCGGAAGATCCTCCCGCCGCGCCGTCGACGGCGCCAGGCGGGGGACCGCACCTCGGGCAACGCACGCCGCGACGCGCGCCCACGCCACCCGCGGCCGAGGCCTCGGCTCCTGAAGTCGAGGCTGTGGTCGCGACCGAGGTCGTCGACCGCCCGCTCGATCTCGACGCGGTGATCCTCGCGTGGAGCACGACGTTGAGCGCGCTCTCGCCACCGGTTCGGACCGCGATCCAGGACGCGCAGCCGATCGGGGTCGAAGGCAACATGATCATCTTCGGCGTGCGACCGATTCGCCTCGAAGCGATCAACAAGCGTTTCCGCGCCGACGCAGCCACGATCAAGGCGTCACTCGCTGCGGAGCTCGGTCAGATGCCGCAGTTCTTGCTGCGCAAGCACGACTTCGATGCGCCCGACGCCCTCGTTGCCGTCACGGGCGGCGCAGCCGGTGCCGGCGGGGAGCCTTCACCGCCGCCGGAGCCCGAGTACGCGGAGGAAGACTCGATCGACATCCGCGACCTGGAGGACGCTCCTGCGGGCGACGCGCCACTAGATTCGCAAGCCCGTCTCATCGAGAGCTTCGGCGCGCAGGTCGTCGAAGAGCGTCCGCGGACCTGACCGATCACGGACCAGCCGATCACCGACCTACCGAGCAACAGGGAGCGTTGCCGTGGCCCAGCCTGACCAGATGAAGATGATGCGCAAGATCGCGCAGATGCAGACCGACATGGCCGCCGCGCAGGAGGCGCTGGCCGCGGAGACGGTCGAGGGCAGCGCGGGTGGCGGCATGGTGAAGGTCGCCGTCTCCGGCTCGGGCGACGTGCAGCGCGTGAGCATCGACGCCTCGGTCGTCGACCCCGACGACATCGAGACCCTCGAGGATCTCGTGGTCGCGGCGGTCGCCGACGGCTTGCGGCGCGCCGCGGAGCTGCAGTCGACCCGCCTCGGCGCGGTCACCGGCGGGCTCGACCTCGGGTCGCTCGGCCTCGGCGGGCTCGGCCTCGGGTAGCCGCCACTCATGTCGCTGTACGAAGGGCCGGTTCAGTCACTCATCGACGAGCTCGGCCGACTCCCGGGCGTCGGGCCCAAGTCGGCGCAGCGCATCGCGTTCTACATCCTGAAGGCCGCGCCCGAGGATGCGAAGCGCCTCGCCCGGGTGATCGTCGAGGCCAAGGACCGCGTGTCGTGGTGCCGCACGTGCTTCAACATCGCCGAGGGCGAGCTGTGCGCGTACTGCCGCGACGAGCGCCGTGACCCGACCGTGATCTGTGTGGTCGAGGAGCCGCGCGACATCGTGTCGGTCGAGCGCACCGGCGAGTTCCGCGGCCGTTACCACGTGTTGCAGGGCGCGATCTCGCCGATCGAGGGTGTGCTGCCCGACCAGCTGCGGATCAAGGAGCTGCTCGGGCGCATCGACGCGGAGTCGGTGAAGGAAGTGATACTCGCCACGAATCCGAACGTCGAGGGTGAGGCGACCGCGATGTACCTCGCGCAGTTGCTGCGGCCGCTCGACCTGCGGGTCACGCGCATCGCGAGCGGCCTGCCCGTCGGCGGCGACCTCGAGTACGCCGACGAGGTGACGCTCGGCCGCGCCCTCGAAGGCCGTCACGAGCTCAGCTCGCTCACGCCGGTGCCCGCGCCCGCATCCGCGCCGCCCGACGCCTGAGGCCACCGCAACCCGTCGCACCGGCACTGACACCGCGCCTTGGTCGCGATTTGTCACACATGCGGTACAAATCGCGACCAGGCCAGCCGTGGCGACGAGCCTCAGCCGGTGAGCGCGTGGCGGATGATCTTGCCGATGGCGTCCTGCTCGACGAGGAAGCCGTCGTGGCCGACGTCGGAAGCCACCACTTCGACGGTCGTCGACGTCGGCAAGAGCTCCGCGATCTCGTACTGGAGCCGGAGCGGGTAGAGGCGGTCGGAGCTGATGCCGGCCAACGTGACGTCGCCTTCGATGGTGGCGAGCGCGGCCGCGATCCCGCCGCGGTCGCGGCCGATGTCGTGGTGGTTCATCGATTCGCTCAGCACGATGTAGCTGTTGGGGTCGAACCGCGCGTTCAACCCCAAACCCTTGTACTCGAGGTACGACTCGATCGCGTACCGACCGCCGGCGAGGGGCCGTTCGTCGCCCTGCTGCCGGCGTCCGAACCGCGCATCGAACTCGAGCTCGGATCGGTACCCGACCTGGCCGACACCGCGCGCGATCGACATGCCGTTCGTCGGGCCGTGGGGACGGTCGTAGTAGTCGCCGCCCGCGAAGTCGGGGTCGGAACGAATGATGCGCGCCTGCAGGGAGCACAGCGCGATCTGCTCGGCGGTCGCCGCGGCACCGACCGCCAGGACCATCGCGTGCGCGACCCGCCGCGGATGTGCGATCGCCCATTCGAGTGCCCGCATGCCGCCCATCGAGCCGCCGACGACCGCGACCCAGCGCTCGATACCGAGCGCGTCGGCGAGCCCGACTTCGGCCGCGACCTGGTCGCGCGGCGTGAGCATGGGGAACCGCGAACCGTAGGGGCGCCCGTCCGGGGCATCGGACGACGGCCCGGTCGTGCCCTGGCACCCGCCGAGCACGTTCGAGGCGACGACGAAGAGCTCGTCGGTATCGAGCGGCAAACCCGGCCCGATGATGTCGGCCCACCAACCGGCCTCGGGATGACCGGGACCAACCGGCCCGGTCGCGTGCGCGTCGCCGGTCAGCGCGTGCAGCACCAACACCGCGTTCGACGCGCGCGCGTCGAGCGTGCCCCACGTCTCGTACGCGACGTCGACGTCCTCGAGGTGGCCACCGGCTTCGAGCGCGAGCGGCGCGGGCAGGGTCACGAACTGGCGGCGGTGCTCAGGAGCTCTTGGCGGCGCGGAAGCCGGCTTCGAGATCGGCCAGGATGTCGTCGATCGTCTCGACTCCGACGCACAACCGGACCAGATCGGGCGTCACGCCCGCCGTCGCCTGCTCGTCCTGGGTGAGCTGTGAATGGGTCGTCGACGCGGGGTGGATCGCGAGGCTGCGCACGTCGCCCACGTTCGCGAGATGACTGAACAGCTCGAGTCCTTCGATGAAGCGGCGGCCCGCGTCCATCCCGCCCTTGATCCCGAAGGCCATGATCGCTCCGGCGCCGTTGGGGAGGTACTGCTTCGCGCGCTTGTTCCACTTGCTCGACTTCAGGCCGGGGAACGCGACCCATTCCACCTCGTCACGCTGCTCGAGCCACTCCGCCACCGTCTGCGCGTTCTGCACATGGCGCTCCATGCGGAGGCTCAACGTCTCGAGGCCCTGGAGGAACAGGAACGAGTTGAGCGGCGCGATCGCGGGCCCGATGTCGCGCTGGTACTGCAGGCGGGCCTTGAGGATGTACTGCGCGGGCCGCAACGGCTCCGGGAGCTGTGAGAACACGAGCCCGTGGTACGACGGGTCGGGCTCGGTGAAGTTCGCGAACCGGCCGCTCGCGACGTAGTCGAACTGACCGCCGTCGACGATGACGCCACCGATCGACGTGCCGTGGCCGCCGATGAACTTCGTCGCCGAGTACACGACGATGTCGGCGCCGTGACGCAGCGGCTGGCAGAGGTACGGCGTGCAGACCGTGTTGTCGATCACCAGCGGGATGCCGTTGTCGTGCGCGATCTTGCTGACGCCGCCGAAGTCGAACACGTCGCCCTTCGGGTTCCCGATGCTCTCGCCGTAGAACGCGCGGGTCTCGGGGCGGATCGCGGCCTTCCACGCCGCGAGATCATCCGGGTCGTCGATGAAGGTGACCGCGATGCCGAGCTTCGGAAGCGTGTAGTGCAGGAGGTTGTACGTGCCGCCGTAGAGCGACGCGGACGCGACGATGTGGCCGCCGTTCTCGGCCAGGTTGAGCAACGCGATCGTCTCGGCGGCCTGACCACTCGCGGTTGCCAGTGCACCGACTCCGCCGTCGAGCGCGGTCATGCGCTCCTCGAACACGGCTTGGGTCGGATTCATGATGCGCGTGTAGATCATGCCGAGCTCTTCGAGCCCGAAGAGTGCGGCCGCGTGCGCGGTGTCTCGGAACACGTAGCTCGTGGTCTGGTAGATCGGAACCGCACGTGCGCCCGTCGTCGGGTCCGGCACGGCACCTGCGTGCACCTGGCGCGTCTCGAAGCCCCAGTCGGCCATGAGTGTCTCCTCGAATCGAATCGGGCGCCTGGCTGTGGCGCGGCGTGATGGAGGGTACGGTCGGATATCCGAGTGATCAAGTAGGAATTAGATGATGAAGACCGGAGTGCCACCGCTCCTGCGGCACACGTCCAGCGATGAGTACGCACCGGTTCCGTATTCGGTTCGCGACCGACGCGCGCTCGCACGCCTGGCGCGCGAGCTGCCCGACCGCGCACGGGTCGTGGGGATGAGCGCCGACGACTACCGGTTCGATCGCCGGGGCACGGCCGCGACCTTGCGCGCCATCGACGCCGAGCACGGCGGTGGGTTCTTCGCCGTGCCCGAAGCCGCGGCCTTCGATCTCGCCGCCGCGGAGTCGGCGTTCGCGGGCACCGCTCCCGTCGTCGACGTGCAGACCCATCTCGTCGACCCGCAGCGTTGGTCGGGCTCGCACGCGGCTGCGCTCGCGGGATTTCTCGAGATGGTGGATCCGCAGCGCTGGCCGAGTGGCGTCGACCCGCGCACGATCGACGGGGGAGCGTGGGCGAGCCTCGTGTTCGGTGCGAGCGAGACCGCGATCGCGTTGCTCACGTCGACGCCGGGGCCGACCGACAGCAACGTGCTCACGAACCGCCAGATCGCGGCGGCGCGCGACGTCGTCGACCGCTACGCCGACTCTGGTCGCGTGCTCACGCACACGATCGTGCACCCGAACCTGGGCGCGGCCGAGCTCGACGCGATGTCGGAGTGGAGCGAGACGTGCCGACCGTCGGGATGGAAGGTCTACACACTGTGGGGTCCGCCGACAGCGGCTTCACCCTCCGGCGGTTGGTTCCTCGACGACGACGAGGTCGGTTTTCCATTCCTCGAACGCGTGCGCGAGCTCGGCCCGCGCGTCGTCGCGACGCACAAAGGGCTCGGCGGCCCGATTCCCGACGCGTCGGTCGCGGCGGCGTCGCCGCGCGACATCGGTCCGGCCGCGGCCGCGTTCACCGACATTGATTTCGTCGTGTACCACTCCGGCTACGAGCGCGACCCGGAAGGGCAAGAGGGTCCGCACAACCCCGCTCGCGACACCCAACGCGGGGTCGACCGTCTCGTCGCGACGCTCGCCGCGCACGACATCAGGCCCGGTGCGAACGTCTACGCGGAGCTCGGCACGACGTGGTTCTTGATGCTGCGCCGGCCGCTGGAAGCCGCGCACGTGCTCGGCAAGCTCCTCACTGCGCTGGGTCCGGAGCGAATCATCTGGGGCACCGATTCGGTCTGGTACGGCTCTCCGCAACCGCTCATCGATGCGTTCCGTGCGTTCACCATCCCTGTATCGATGCAGGAGGAATACGGCTATCCCGCGCTCGACGTCGCGACGAAGGAGCGCATCCTGAGCCATAACGCGCGCGCCGTGTACGGCATCGCCGACGCGACGATCGACGCGGTCACCAGCGAGCGCGACTCCAGTTGGGTCGCGAACGCCGCATCCGCGTTGCAGCGCGCGCTCGCCTCGGTGACGTGATCAGCGGAACGTCGGATTGAAGCCCGCGTTCCACGCCCAGAGCAGCGCGACGAACGCCCCCATCAGCCACGGCGCCATGCGCACCCGTTCGATGCGCACCCGATCGACGCGTCGGCCCGCGAGCAGCGCGCCCGCGAACAGCACGACGAGGATTCCCGCCGGATTGAAGCGCAGCGACTCGAGCAGGTGACCGTGCATCGCGGCAACGACCGAGCGTGTCATCCCGCACAGCGGGCAGGGAACGCCGGTGAGCGTGCGCAACGGGCACGCGAGCGGCGGGTGCACCGGCAGCCGCGGCCACGCGAGCGCGAGGCCGAGCAGCGCGGCCGCACCGACGCGCGCATCGCGTGTGCGGATCCCGAGCGGTGTCGTCTGCGCCGTCGTGGTGGTCACCCTGCTCATGGGCCACGAAGCCTACTGACGGTGCTCTTTGGCGACGAGAACGCCTTCCAACACGTACTCCGGGTGGGCGTCGGCCGGGATCCCGCTCACCTTCGAGCCGAGCCGGACGGCCAGGTCGTAGCCGATGCGCGCGCGCACGTCGGGTGGCAGCGTGAGCCGGCGGTCGAGGAACGCGCGCACCGCCGCGACCTCGGCCGGCGAGATCGCGCTCACGTCCCATCCGGCGACCGCGTCGGGCGGCACGGTCGGACGCGACCACGCGACCCAGCCCGCAGCCTGCGGGGGTTGCGAGCGCTCGCGCACGACGATCGTGCCTGCGGCGAGATCGCCGAGCCGTTGGTTGTGCGCGCTGACGATCACGCTGATCGCGCCGACGAGGTAGAGCGTGGGCAGCAGGTCGACGAGCCGCAACAGGTTCCGCACTGCGCTGGCGACGAACCCGACCGGCTGGCCTCCGCTGCGAACGACCCGCAGCCCGACGGACCGCTTTCCCGGCGTCCGCCCGGAGCCGAAGACCTCGAAGACGATGTCGTAGACGAAGAAGACCACGAAGTCGATGACGATCAGCACGGCGTTGACCCAGCCGTTGTGAAGCCGGGCCGACACGATCAGGAGCGCGAGGATGGTTCCGAACTGAATCAGGCTGTCGATGAGACGGGCGATGAAACGTGAACCGAGGCCCGCGAGCACCAGGTCGACATCGAGGCCCTCGGGCGTGGCGATCGTGATCCGGTCGTCGAGCGTCACCCCATGAACGTAGACGCATTCGTCACCGACCGATCTCCGGCGTGGACCCGGCTCGAGCAGCTCGCACAGGAGTCGCGCCGCAGCCCCGAGCGCCTCGGTGCCGACGGCGTGCGCGAGCTGGGCCTGCGCTACCGCGAGACCGTCGCCGACCTCGCGTACGCGCGCCGTCGCTACACCGGCGATCCGCTGATCGGGCGCCTCGAGATCCTCGTGACCCAGGCCCGTCACCTCGTGTACGACTCGGAACCGAAGCGGGGAACGTTGCGCGAGTTCGTGTCGCATGGATACTGGCGGCGCATTCGCGAGCGGCCGGTTCCGTTGTTGGTCGCGGCGCTCTTTCTGTTCGCTCCCGCGCTGCTCGCCGGCACGTGGGCGTGGCGCGACCCGGGAGCTGCGTCGGGCCTGGTTCCTTCGCAGTATCAGCGGGTGACGGAGCCGAGACCGTCGGGCACCGACCTCGGCGTCAAGGTGAGCGACGAGGCCGCGCTCGCGAGTCAGATCTTCACCAACAACATCAGGGTGACGATGCTTGCGTTCGGCGGCGGGCTGCTGCTCGGTCTCGGCACCGTGTTGGTGTTGCTGCAGAACGGCGTCTTGTTGGGCGCGGTCGCGGGACTGTCGATCGGCGCGGGCAACGGGAGGCCGTTCTTCGCGTTGGTCACCGCGCACGGTGTGCTCGAGCTCAGCTGCATCTGCGTCGCGGCGGCCGCGGGCCTGCGCATCGGATGGGCGATCGTCGACCCCGGCTACCGACGACGCGGCGAAGCGCTGCTCGCCGAGACGCGCTCGTCCATCGAGATGCTGATCGGGACGGCGCCGTGGCTCGTCGTCGCCGGGCTCGTCGAAGGCTTCATCACGCCGGCCGGGCTCGCGCTGCCGATCGTCGTGATGATCGGGCTCGGTCTGGGAGCGGTGTTCTGGGGGCTCGTGCTCTGGCGGGGGAAGCCCGCGGCGAACCTATGAGCTGTGGCGGCGCCGGTACCTGACCGTCGCGAGTGCGGCGACGATCGCGGCACCCGTGAGGCCGCCGATGATCGCGCCGTTGCGCAAGCGGACGCGCGACTTGTGCGCTTCGGGTTCGGCCTCCACGCTCTGCACGTCTTCGAGGAAGACGGTTTCCTTCTCGAGCGTGATGTGCGCGCCGTGCTCGGGATCCTGCTGTGCAGCCTGGCGGAGCTGCTCGCGGAAGACCTCCGGACCGAGCCCTTCGGGGACGTCGCCGTGCACGGGTTCGTTGTCTTTGTCGCCACCCGTGCGGTCGTCCACTGCGGGCGATGCTAACGGCCGGTGCCGCAATACCTAGATACGCGCTCGTGACTTCAGGTGGAGGTAGGCCCGCACGCACGCGGCCGCAAGTTGCTCGGGTGCGGCTTCGACGACCTCGGCTCCGACGCGGCGCAGCTCGGCGACGACCTTCCTGCGCCCGTCGAGCAGGTCGAGGGCGACGGCCGCGCGGTACACGTCGACGCGGTCTTCGGGTGCGGTGCGAACGGCCCGGTCGACGTCGGGGTCGCGCACCGACGCGACGACCACCGCGTGGCGACGCGCGAGCACCGGGACGGCCGAGACGAGAGAGCGTGCGGCAGCTTCGTCGAGGAGGTCGGTGAACACGACGACGAGCGCGCGCTTCGCGGATCCGACGGAATAGAACGCGAGCTCGTAGTCGCTGTCGACGGGCCGAGGCTCGAGGTCGAACACGGCACCGATCACGGCGTCGCTGTTCCGCCGACCCGTCGCGACCTTACGGCGGATCTCCGAGTCGAACGCGACGACACCGCTGCGATCGCCCAACTCGTCGGCGACGAGCACGACTGCGGCGAGCGCGTCGAGCGCGGCGTCGAGTCGGGTGCGGTCGCCGATCGGTGCCGACATCAGCCGCCCCGAATCGAGCAGGCACACGACATCGCGATCCTGCTCGATCCGGTACTGGTTGCTCATCGCGCGGCCCGTGCGCGCGGTCGCTCCCCAGTTGACCTGGCGGATGTCGTCGTCGGGTTGGTATTCGCGCACGGTCTCGAACTCGGTGCCGAGCCCGAGCGGGCCACGCGCGAGCAGACCCGCGTCGCGGAAGCGACCGCGGCGCATCGCGGTGACGATGCGGCGAGCCGCAGGGACGTCGGGGTAGACGACGATCTGCGAGTCGCTGCCGCCGGCGAACTGCCAGCTGCCGAGCCCGAGCGGTCCGACCCGCCGGGCCGCGACCGGAGGAAGCCGGTGCCGGCCCCGCCGGCTCGCGGTGACCCGCGCGTCGAGTCGGCCGTCGGCTTCCGGCGGGTCGATCGTGATGTCGGGCACGGCGGGCTGACGGACACGCACGCGCTCCGGCGCGGCACCGCCGGCGGTCACGACGAGGGGCGCGGCGATGCCGCGCACGAGCACCGATGGCACCGAACGGGTCAGGCGGGGCGCGCCGCGGGCGATCACCGAGTCGGCAACGGTCGCGAGGGCGACCGCGGCGCCGAGCGCAATGGCCAAGCCGACGGGCAACGCGAGCGCGAGCAACGCGACGATCCCGAGCGCGTACGCGGCGCGTGCGGTGGGGCTCACCGGGGCACGGGCACCGAAGCGAGGGTGCTCGCGATCGCGTCGTCAGCGGAATACCGCTCGAGCTCGGCCTCGGGCCGGATGAGCAGCCGGTGGCGGAGCACCGCGCGGGCGACGGCCTGCACGTCGTCGGGGATCACGTACTTGCGGTCGACCATGCACGCCGCGGCCTTCGCGGCCGCGAGGAGATGCACCGACGCGCGCGGGCTGGCTCCGAGCGCGACACTCGGAACCTCTCGGGTGCGGCGCACGACCGCGGCGACGTACGCCATCACCTCGTCGGACACCGTGATCGCGTCGACCCGATTGCCCGCGTCGCGCAGCTCCTCGGCCGTCACGACCGCGTTCACGTCGACGAGCGTCGCGGGCGAGATGCCGCGGTGCGCCATCCGCAACATCGCGACTTCCTCCGCCGCGCTCGGATAGCCGACATCGACCTTGGCCAGGAAGCGGTCGAGCTGCGCTTCGGGCAGGGGATAGGTCCCCTCGTACTCGATCGGGTTCTGCGTCGCGACGACGAGGAACGGGGTCGGGAGGGGATGGGCCACGCCGTCGACGCTCACCTGGCGCTCCTGCATCGCCTCGAGCAGTGCCGACTGGGTCTTCGGCGGCGTGCGGTTGATCTCGTCGGCGAGCACGAGGTTGGTGAACACGGGCCCGGGGCGGAAGACGAGGTCGGCTCCGCTCGGTGTCGTGCGCAGCGTCATCGTGCCGGTGAGATCGGACGGCAGCATGTCGGGGGTGAACTGCACGCGGCGGAAGTCGACACCGAGCGCACGCGCGAACGCGTGGGCGAGCAGCGTTTTCGCGACGCCGGGCACGCCTTCGAGGAGCACGTGCCCGCCGACGGTTGTCGCGGCGAGCAGGACGTCGACCACATGATCCTGCCCGACCACCACCTTGGCGACCTCGGCGACAACGCGGTCTCGGAGCTCTCTCACCGATCTTCCTTCCTGGTCGATTGCTCGACCCGGCTCAGCGCGCGTCCCACCGCGAGCACGGACGCATCCGTGATCGGTGACAACACCGCGTCGATCTCTTCGTCGGACATTCCGATCGCGTGACCGCGCCGCGCGAACTCCACGCGGTCGAGGTCGGCTGTCGCGCCCGGCGCGCCGTCGGCGCCGGGCACCGCTCGCGCCTCGATGCGTTCTCGCACGCGGGTCGCCACCGACTGGAGCGCGGCGTCGGGAGATCCGGTGCGGACGAGGGTCGATCCGACGGCGTCGACGTATGCCGCGCGTGGCGGCGGCAACGGGCGGCTCGCGTCTTCCGGCGGCCCGAGCCGCCGTCCCCGCGCCCACATGAGCACGAGCCCTGCGAGCGCGATACCGGCGAGCGCGACCTTCCACTCGTCGGGGATCGCGGCGACGCCGCTCGAAGGCCCGTAGCCGTGCACACCCTCGGGGAACACGACCGCGCGGTGGGCGCCGCCCGCGAGCGCGAGGCCGAGTGCGGCGTTGTCGGCCGTGCCGAGCAGCTGGTTCTGCAACGCCGACGGGTCGGCGATGAACACGATCGTTCCCTTCCCGACCGCGGCTTGCGTGACGAGCGCGTTGGTTGCATCTCCGACCAACGCGCGGCTGTCGCCGAGCCGGGAGAACCGCGCGTTGCCGGCACTGACGACGTGGTTGATCGGCGCGAGCGCCGGGTCGATGTCGGTCCAGTCGGTGTCGGCGGGCGCGGCCCAGAGCGGTGGGTCCTGACGCAACGCGGTGAAGTACGACGGGCTGGCCCCGCCGGTGACGAGTCGACCGCCGTTGACGACGAACGTCAGGAGGATGCCGGCGTCGTCGAAGCTGACGGTGTCGGGGTCGAGCACGACGACGGTGGTCGCGGGATCGAGTGTGCCGTCGCGCAGCGGACCGCGCGTGATGGCGACCGGGTGCCCCTCGTGTGAGAGCAGCTCGGCGTAGGCGGCGATGCCTTCGTTCTGGGTCGCGTAGGCCGAGGAGCGCGGTCCACCCGGTGCGCCGCCCCCACCCGTCGAGTCGGACACGAACGTGGCCAACAGGTTGATGCCGATGAGGGTGACGACCACGATGATCCCGACACGAATGGCGAGCGGCAGCCGGCGCCACCGGCTCACGGTGGTGCGCGTCTCGACCTCGACCGGGTCGATCATCGCCGCCTCGCGGCACCGACGACACGCGGCCATTCGCGCCGCGCGTCTTCCGTGTCGCTCGTCTCGGCCGGCACGCTTCCGTAGGTGACCTTCTCGAACGTGTCGGCGAGATCGTCGAACGCGGGCGATTCGAGCTCCGCGCGTACGTCGGTGGTGGGCATCGACGGGCGGTACGAGATCGCGTGCGCGTCGCGGTCGAGTCGCAGCAGACCGGCGCGGAAGCGCAACCGCACCGCCTGCGCGTGGTCGCCGCGCGCTTCGGCTGCGTCGGCCGCGGCCTCGAGTGCGCTCGGGTCGTCGCCGCGTCCCGCGGTGCGGGGAACGCCGCCGTCGACGTCTTCGTGTGCCGCGCGACGGTGTGCGGCGACCAGCGCGCGGATGAGCGCGGCGACGGCGAGGACGACGACGGTCACTGCGGCCGCTTCGAACCACGGGACCGACCATCTCGGCAGCCATGAGAACCGGTCGCCGATCCAGTGGGCGACGGTGGAGAAGCGGTCGCCGATCCAGTTGAGGACGCCGTGCAACGGGCGGGGCACGGGTCCGCCTCGATAGCGGCGGCTCCCGAGGATGCGCCGCGCCTCGCTCTGCGCCACTTGCGGGTCGACCGTCGCGCTCACGGTTGGGCGTTCGGAGGCGGGTCGTCCGGCGGTGGCGGAGGGGGAGGGGGAGGCGGTGGCGGTGCGAACGGCGGGGGCGGTGGCGGTACGAACGGCGGCGGTACGAACGGCGGCGGTACGAACGGCGGCGGAGGCGGCGCGGTCGCGGGGCTGTCGAGGTTGTCGAGCACGAGTTGGAGGTCGAGGCCCTCGTGGCGCACCCGGAGGTCGAAGTAGAGGATCACGTACGCGGTCGAGATCAACGGTGTCGTCAGGAGGCTCGCGATCGCGCCGATCACGCCGGCGGCAACGATGTACTGCGTGCTCGCCGTGCCGTGGGTGCGCAGGATCACCGCGACGAGAACGATGACGAACGACGTCCGAACCACCGCGGCGAGCAGTGACGCGAGGATCGCGAGGCCGAGGATCGCCCAGCGGCGGCCGCGCACCAGTGTCCACGACCGGCCGAGCGCGTGCGTGCCCTTGGTTCCCTCGACGATGAGCGCCGGGATCGCGACCAGCCACGAGACCCACAGCCAGACACCCGGGACGATGCACAACACCGAGCCGATGAAGATCGGCGGGAGCGCCAGGAGCGCGAGCCAGCACAACGAGATCAGGTTGCGTCCGAAGACGCGCAGTGATGCACCCGCGTCGGCTTTCGCACCACCGATGTACGCGTCGGCGACACCGCGCGTGCAGGCGGCGACGGCGAGCCAGCCCGCGATGATCGTGAGCAGACCGACGACGATCGTCGCGGTGAACCGGACGGCGGCGTCGTGCGTGTCGCTCGACGAGGTCGAGAAGGTGAAGCCGCCGACGGTGGTGTTCGTCGTGGCGTTCGACGACGGCCGCGCCGACAGGTCGATGATCACGCTGACGACCTGGATCGGCAGTACGACCACGGCCACCATCGTCACGAGCGCGCGGAAGTTCTTCCGGTAGATCTGGATCGTGTTGTCGAGGATCTCCCCGACACCCAACGGTCGCAGCCCGCCGTACATCGGAACCGAGCCGTACGGCGGGGGTTGCATTGCCACGAACGATAGGCGGCGCCTGCCGCCGGACTGGGCCTAGAGCGTGCGCACGATTGCGGCGTCGCCCTGCCCGCCGCCACCGCACAGTGCGGCCGCACCGGTGCCGCCACCCCGGCGCCGGAGCTCGTTGATGAGCGTCATGACGATGCGGGTGCCGGACATGCCGACGGGGTGGCCGAGCGCGATCGCGCCGCCGTTCACGTTGGTCACGTCGTCGCTGATGCCGAGATCGGCCATCGACGCGATCCCGACGGCGGCGAACGCCTCGTTGAGCTCGAAGAGGTCGATGTCGGAGAGGGAGAGCGAAGACCGCTCGAGCGCGCGCTTGATCGCGTTCGACGGCTGGTGCAGGAGCGACGTGTCGGGGCCGGCGACCATGCCGAAGCCGACGAGCTCGGCGATGGGAGTGAGCCCGAGCCGCTCGGCGGCCGCGCGGCTCGCGACGATCACCGCGGCGCCGCCGTCGGAGATCTGCGACGCGTTGCCGGCCGTGATCGTGCCGTCCTTGCTGAACGCGGGACGGAGCTTCGAGAGCGACTCGGTCGTGGTACCCGGCCGCACTCCCTCGTCGGAGTCGATGACGATCGGGTCGCCCTTGCGCTGCGCGATCTCGACCGGCGCGATCTCGTCGGTGAAGCGGCCTTCCTTCTGCGCGGCGGCGGCACGCTCGTGGCTCTTGGCCGCGAACTCGTCCTGCGCTTCGCGCGAGATGTTGCCGACCTGGCCGACGTAGTTCTCGGTGCCGGCACCCATGTGCACGGCGTCGAACGCGCACCAGAGGCCGTCGTGGATCATCGAGTCGACGAGCTCGCCGTTGCCCATGCGGTATCCCGCACGGGCGTTCGGAAGGAGGTACGGCGCGTTGGTCATCGACTCCATGCCGCCGGCCACGACGACATCGGCGTCGCCGGCCTGGATCATCTGGTCGGCGAGGTAGATCGCGTTCACGCCCGAGAGGCACACCTTGTTGATGGTGATCGCGTGCACCGACATCGGGATGCCGCCCGCGAAGGCGGCTTGGCGGGCGGTGATCTGACCGGCGCCGGCCTGGAGCACCTGGCCCATGATGACGGCGTCGATCTTGTCGCCCGCGATGCCGGCCCGTTCGAGAGCCGCGGCGATGGCGCGCCCTCCGAGGTCGGTGGCGGAGAGCGATGCGAAACCGCCTGAGAGCTTGCCGATCGGCGTACGCGCCGACGAGACGATCACCGAACCGGGCATGAGTCCTCCACCAGTGAGTCGTGAGAGGCACCATCCTATTTCGCGGATCTGACACCTTGCTACTGGCGGGTAACAACCGTGGTCGGTGAGAGGCTCCCCCCATGGTGACCTTCGTGGCTCGAGACCCCCGGACCGGCGACCCACTGGGGGAGTTCGTGGAGACGACCCCCGACGCGGTCTCCGCTACCGCCGTGGCCGCGGCGGAAGCCTTCGCACAGACCCGCCACCAGCCGAACCGGGCCCGCGTCGCGTGGTTGAGCGCGATCGCCGACGCGTTCGACGGGGCCGGCGCCGACCTGCTGGCGGCGGCCGACGCCGAGACCGCGCTCGGCCCCGCGCGCCTCACCGGAGAGTGGGCCCGCACCCGCGCGCAGGTGCGACTGTTCGCGGCGCTCGTCGCCGACGGCTCCTACCTCGAGACGGCGTTCGACGGCGCCGATCCCGACGCCGTGCCGCCGCGCGGCGACCTGCGCCGCATGCTCGTGCCGATTGGCCCGGTCGCGAACTTCGCGGCGAGCAACTTTCCGTTCGCGTTCTCGGTGCCCGGCGGCGACACGATCGCGGCACTGGCCGCGGGCTGCCCGGTGATCGTGAAGGCGCACCCGTCGCATCCCGAGACGTCGCGCCGGTGCGCGGCCCTGATCGCGGGCGCGCTCGCCGCGGCCGGAGCGCCCGACGCGATGTTCGCAATGATCGAAGGCGCGGGCGTCGCCGTCGGCGCGGCCCTCGTGATGGCGCCGGAGATCACGGCCGTGGCGTTCACGGGCTCACGCCGCGGCGGACGCGCGTTGTACGACCTCGCGGCGACCCGCGAGATTCCGATCCCCGTTTACGCGGAGATGGGCAGCGTCAACCCGGTGTTCGTCACCGCGGCCGCACTGGCGGCGCGCGGCGACGCGATCGCCGACGGGTTTGCGGCATCGATGTTGAACGGCACCGGGCAGTTCTGCACGAGTCCCGGTGTGCTCGTCGTTCCCGTCGGTGACGCCGGCGACGGTCTCGTTGCCCGGGTGTCTTCGGCGGTCGCGAGCGCGCCGCCGGGTTACATGCTCAACGCAACGATCCGCGACGGTCTCGAGGATCAGGTCGCGCACACGAAGCGGCTGTCGGGTGTCGTCGACGCGGCGGACGGCGAACGCGCGTCCGACGACGGTTTCGGTGTTGGCGCCGTCGTGCTCGCGACCGACGCCGAGACGTTCATCACCACGCCCGCGCTGCGCGACGAGCACTTCGGCCCGGTCGCGGTCGTCGTGCGCTGTGATCCGGTCGACATGCCGGCCGTCGCGCGGTCGATCCCCGGCAGCCTCACGGGCACCATCCATGCCGAGGCCGACGAGGCCGGGGGCAGTGCGGTCACCGATCTGCGTGACGCGTTGATCGAACGTGTCGGCCGGCTCGTCTGGAACGGGTTCCCGACCGGCGTCGCGATCGCGCCGTCGATGCACCACGGCGGCCCGTACCCGGCGACGACGCTCTCCGGCTTCACGTCGGTCGGGCAGGCCTCGGTGCGCCGCTTCCTGCGTCCGGTCACGTTCCAGGACGTGCCGCAGTCAGCATTACCGCCCGAACTCCGAAGCTAAGTACCTTTCTGCTCATGTCTGAGATCGACGCGATTCGAAACGCCATTCTCGAAGATGCCCCGGCAGAGGAGATCGGTGCCCTCCCGTTGCCGGAGTCGGCGCGCGGCGCGCTGGTGAAGGCCGACGAGCAGGAGATGTTCGCGGGCCTCGCATCCGACGACAAGGACCCGCACCGCTCGGTGCACGTCGAAGAGTTCCCGTTGCCCGAGCTCGCGCCCGACGAGGCGTTCGTTGCGGTGATGGCCTCCGCGATCAACTTCAACACGGTGTGGACGTCGATCTTCGAGCCGCTCCCCACGTTCGGGTTCCTGAAGCGGCTGGGCAAGGAGAGCGTCTGGGGCGCGCGCCACGACCGTCCGTTCCACGTGATCGGCAGCGACGCCGCGGGCATGGTGCTGCGCGTCGGCTCCGCCGTGCGCAACTGGAAGCCGGGCGACAAGGTCGCCGTGCAGTGCAACCACGTCGACGATCAGGACCCGTCGGCGCACGACGATTCGATGCTCGCGACGAACCAGCGGATCTGGGGCTTCGAGACGAACTACGGCGGGCTCGCGGAGATCTGCGTGGTCAAGGCCAACCAGCTCATGCCGAAGGCCGCGCACCTCACGTGGGAAGAAGCCGCGTGCAACGGCCTGTGCAACTCGACGAGCTACCGCATGATCGTGAGCCCCCACGGTTCGGGCATGACCCAGGGTCAGTCGGTGCTCGTGTGGGGCGCGAGTGGTGGCATCGGCGCGTACGCGTGCCAGTACGTCCTCAACGGTGGAGGCACACCCGTCGGCGTGGTGTCGTCGCCGAAGCGCGCGGCGCTGTTGCACGAGATGGGTGTCGAGCACGTCATCGACCGCAAGGAAGAAGGTTTCCGATTCTGGTCGGACGAGACGACGCAGGACCCGAAGGAGTGGTTGCGGCTCGGCAAGGCGATCCGCGGGAAGATCGGCCGCGACGTCGACATCGTGTTCGAGCACCCGGGCCGTTCCACGATGGGCGCGTCGGTCTTCGTCGCCAAGCGGGGCGGGCTCATCATCACCTGCGCGGCGACATCGGGCTTCATGATCGAGTACGACAACCGCTACCTCTGGATGAACCTGAAGACCCTCAAGGGCTGCCACTTCGCGAACTACCGGGAGGCGTGGCAAGCCAACCGGCTGGTGTGCGACGCGCGGATCCACCCCACGCTCTCGAAGGTGTACACGCTCGATCACACCGCCGACGCCGCGTACGCCGTGCAGCACAACGAGAGCGAAGGCAAGCTCGGCGTGCTCTGCCTTGCCCCCGAAGAAGGCCTCGGGGTCACCGATCCCGCGCTGCGCGAGAAGCACATCGACCAGATCACTCTCTTCCGACGCTTCGAAGACGGAGCAGACGCAACCGACGCAACCAGCGCGCGGCAGAAGGGTGAACCGCACGCGGATGCGACCGGAAGGACAGTCTCATGACGGCTACCCCGCTGTTCACCGAGATCGACCATGTGGCGATCGCCGTGCGCGACCTCGAAGCCGCGATCGACTACTACCGCGACACATTCGGATGCGAGGTCGAGCACCGCGAAGTCGTCGAGAGCGACGGCGTCGAGGAAGCCTTGCTGAAGGTCGCCGACTCGTACATCCAACTGCTCACGCCCACGCGCGACGACTCGACCGTCGCCAAGTATCTCGTCACGAAGGGCGAGGGTCTGCATCACATCGGCTACCGCGTCGCCAACTGCGCGGTGGCGCTCGCGTCAGTGAAGCAGCAGGGTCACCGCGTGATCGACGAGGCGCCGCGCCCCGGAAGCCGGGGTACGACGGTTGCGTTCGTCCACCCGAAGACCGCGTTCGGAACCCTGATCGAGCTCGTGCAGGAGTAGCGGTTGCCCGCGCTCACGCTGGGCGACGGCCGCACGCTCGCGTTCGAAGATCTCGGAGCAACCGACGGCGAACCCGTCGTGTTGCTGCACGGTGCTCCGGGTTCCCGGTTGTTCTCGCCCGACCCGGCCGCGACGCAGGCGGCCGGGGTGCGGCTGATCACCTTCGACCGGCCGGGCTACGGGCGGTCGAGCCCCCATCTCGATCGGCGGGTCGCCGACACCGCCTCCGACGTCGCCGCGTTGCTCGAACATCTCGACATCGACCGCACTGCGGTCGTGGGCTGGTCGGGCGGCGGACCGTTCGCCGTTGCGACCGCGGTGCACGCGTCCGACCGCGTCTCGCACCTCGCGTTGGTGAGCGCGCCCGGTCCGCTCGACGAGGTGCCCGGCGGATGGGAGGCGCTCGGCGACTACCGGCGCCCGACGGCGGAGATGGCGCGCCTCGAGCCGCACCGTTCGGTGCGGGCGATCGCGCGCCACATGGTTCCGTTCCTCGCCGATCCAGCGTCGTTCCTCGGTCGCGGGATCGGTCCCGACGGCGCGGTGCTGCGCGGTCCCGCGCGCTCCATGCTCGTCGGCCAGGTCACCGAGGCGTTGGCGCAGGGCGCGGAGGGAATCGCGTCCGACCTCGTCGCGATGTGGCTCGACTGGGGCTTCCGACTCGCTGACGTCGCGACCCCCGCGACCGTCTTCCAGGCGGCCGAAGATCGTCACAACCACGAAGACGCGCGCTGCTACGCGTCACGCATCCCCGACGCCATGCTCGTCGTCTGGGAAGGCATCGGGCACCTCGGGATCGTTCCGCGCTGGGGTGAGGTGCTGGCTACCCTGGGAGACCATGGCCCGCGACCCCGACACTGAGCCCGAGATCGCCGTCGACGGCGCGATCTCGGAAGCGCCGCCCCGACCGCACCCGATCGAGGAGCGCATCGACCAGCTGCGAAAGCTGCAAGAGGAAGCGCTGCACGCGGGCAACCCGGCCGCCGTCGAGCGGCAGCACGCGCGGGGCAAGCTGACGGCGCGCGAACGCATCGAGAAGCTGCTCGATCCCGGCTCGTTCATCGAGCTCGACATGCTCGCCCGTCACCGCGCGCACGGCTTCAACATCGAGAACAACCGTCCTCTCACCGACGGCGTCGTCACCGGTTGGGGCACGGTGCACGGCCGCAAAGTGTTCCTCTTCTCCCAAGACTTCACCGTCTTCGGCGGTGCGCTCGGCGAGGTGTTCGCCCAGAAGATCCACAAGGTGATGGATCTCGCGGAGTCGGTCGGCGCACCGATGATCGGGCTCAACGACGGCGCCGGCGCGCGCATTCAGGAAGGCGTGGTCTCACTCGACTCCTACGGCGGGATCTTCTACCGCAACGTCAAGGCGTCGGGCGTCGTCCCCCAGATCAGCGTGATCCTCGGACCGTGCGCGGGCGGCGCCGTGTACTCACCCGCGATGACCGACTTCATCTTCATGGTGAAGGGCACGTCGCACATGTTCATCACCGGGCCCGATGTCGTGAAGACCGTGACGGGTGAGGACGTGACGCAGGAAGAGCTCGGCGGTGCCATGACGCACGCGTCGAAGTCGGGTGTCGCGACCTTCGTGTGCGACGACGAAGACCAGTGCCTCGAGCAGGTGCGGTACCTGCTCTCGTTCCTGCCGTCGAACAACCTCGAGGACCCGCCCTACTTCGAACCGTCCGACGACCCCGAGCGGTACTGCGACGACCTGCTCCAGCTCATCCCCGATTCGCCCAACAAGCCGTACGACATGAAGAAGGTCATCGAGTCGGTCTCCGACGACGGTGAGTTCTTCGAGGTCTTCCCGTACTGGGCCGGCAACATCGTGTGCGGGTTCTCGCGCATCGACGGGTACGTCGTCGGTGTCGTCGGCAACCAGCCGCAGGTGCTCGCGGGCACGCTCGACATCGACGCGTCGGAGAAGGCGGCGCGCTTCGTCCGCACGTGCGACGCGTTCAACGTGCCGTTGGTGACCTTCGTCGACGTTCCCGGATTCCTTCCCGGCACCGACCAGGAGTACGGCGGGATCATTCGCCACGGGGCCAAGCTCCTCTACGCGTACTGCGAGTCGACGGTGCCGCGTGTGCAGATCATCACCCGCAAGGGATACGGCGGCGCGTACGTCGTCATGAACTCGAAGTCGATCGGTGCCGACCTCGCGTTCGCGTGGCCGTCGGCCGAGATCGCGGTGATGGGGCCCAACGGTGCGGTCAGCATCATCTTCCGCCGCGAGATCGAGCAGGCGTCCGACCCCGAGGCGCGGCGCGCGGAGCTGGTCGAGGAGTACACCGAACGCTTCGCCAACCCGTACAACGCGGCCGAGCGCGGCTACGTCGACGACGTCATCGACCCGCGCGACACGCGGCGGGTGTTGGTTTCTTCCTTGCGCATGCTGCGGACGAAGCGCGAGAACCTTCCGTCGCGCAAGCACGGCAACGGCCCATTGTGAGCCAGCCGATCATCGGCTCGATCCGTCCGGCGCCGACCGACGAGGAGGCCGCGGCCATCGCCGCCGCCATCGTCGTGCTCGACGACCAACAGCGTGCGGCCGCCGCGACGGCGCGTGCCGCGGCCCGGCCGCCGGAGCTACTCAGTGTCTGGGTCGACGCCTCCCGGCGCGCGGCGCAACGCGCGGGCCTGCAACGCGGCCCCTGGCGCCTCTCCGGCCGCATCGCCCGCCGCTCCCGCACGTAAAGGACTGCCGTGATTCACGACGCGGAGCTGTTCTCGGTCGGGCCCGACGAGGTCGTGGTGACCTTCAGTACCGACGGCGACGAGTCGGTGACGACGGCGGTGGGCGACCACGAGGTGACGACGGAAGGGCAGTACCACTCCGCTCGGATTACCGGTCTCGACGACGCGACTCCGTACGCACTGCGGGTCGACGGGGTCGAGCCGTTCGCGCTCCTGCCGGCCGAGGTCACGACGCTGGCGCGCCCATCCGGCAAGCTGCTCGCAACCTTCGCGACCGCCAACGACGTGCACTTCGGCGAGGTCGAGTGCGGACGCATCGGCATCGCCGAGGAGGTCGGGCCGATCTTCAGCGTCGAGCCGGGCGAGACGCCGTATCCCGAGGTGATGAACAACGGGGCGATCGACGAGATGCTCGTGCTCGCGCCCGACGCCGTCCTCGTCAAGGGCGACCTCACCGACCGCGGCACCGAAGAGGAATACGAGGACTTTCGCACCGCGTACGACCGGCTCGGAACGCGGATGCACCACATCCGCGGCAATCACGATGCGATGGTCTCGCCGACGATGGCGCCGCGTGGTCCGCTGAGCATCGAGCTCGACGGTGTCACCCTCGCCGTGATCGACACCGTCATCCCCGGCACCGATCGCGGTGCCGTCGATGCCGCGCAACTGGAGTGGCTCGACGAGCTCGTGGGCGAGTCGCCGGCGCCGGTCCTCGTGTTCGGGCACCACCATCCGTGGGACCCGGCGTCGAAGGAGCGCAGTCCCCACTACTTCGGCATCAACTCCGACGACAGCGAAGCTCTCTGTGCGGTGATCGCGCGCCGCGAGGCGATCGCCGGATACTTCGCCGGCCATACGCATCGCACCCGCACGCGTCGCTTCCCTTTGGCGCGCAATGTCCCGATCGTCGAGATCGCGTGCGTAAAGGACTATCCGGGCGCGTGGGCCGAGTACCGCGTCTACGAAGGTGGCTACACGCAGGTCACGCGCCGCGTCGCGTCGCCGGACGCGATGGCGTGGACCGAGAAGACGCGCGGCATGTTCGCGGGTCTCTACCGCGACTACGCGCTCGGAGCGCTCGCCGACCGCTGTTTCACTCAGGGTTTCTGAGGCGTGACCAGCGGCTGGTAGGTGTCGGGCCTGCGGGTGCCGAGGAACGGGAAGAGCGCGAGCCAGTCGCGGCGCGCGTCGAGATCGAGGTCGGCGACGAGCACCGCGGGCTGGTCGCGCGGCGCCTGCACGAGGACGCGACCGTAGGGATCGCTGACGAACGACGAGCCGTAGAACCGCAGCGGTGGCTCTTCGCCGATGCGGTTGATCGCGACCATGAACGTGCCGTTGGCGATGCCGTTGCCCTTGATCACCTGCTCCCAGAGCGGTTCGGTGTCGAAGTCGGGGTGATCGGGCTCTGATCCGATCGCGGTCGGGTACACGATCACCTCTGCGCCCGCGAGCGAGTACGCGCGAGCGAGCTCGGGGAACCACTGGTCCCAACAGGTGGGGAACCCGAGGTGTACGTCGCCCAGCGCGACGACCGGGTACCCGGTGTCGCCGGGCCGGAAGTAGCGGTCTTCGTAGTAGCCGGCCGTCACCGGGATGTGCAGCTTGCGCGTGCGCGCGACGAGCGCGCCGCCGGGCGCGACGACGATCGCGGTGTTGTACCCGAGCCCTGTGTCTTCTTCGTCACTGTCGCCCGCGTCCTCATAGAGCGACGCGTGCACGTGAACACCGAGCTCCGTCGCGAGCGCGCTCGCGAACTCGTGGGTGCGCCCACCCGGGAGGGCCGCGGGTTTCGCTCCCGCGGCGGTCGGTCCGGCGGGGGTGACGGCGAAATACGGCGAGAG
>JBBSEC010000025.1:0-44963 GCA_038240075.1 Acidimicrobiia bacterium | reverse complement strand
GCAAGTACCAGACGCTCTGCGACGAACTCGACGACAAGCCACCGGAAGACAAGAACGGCCTGTACCTGTCACACGTCGGGAACCGGTGGGCACTCAAGGGTGATCTCGACGCGCTCGCCGGCGCGATTCTGAAGAAGGCGATCGACGCGGCGACCGACAAGCCCGACCCCGACGACCCCCGCACCCTCGCGCGACGCCGCGCCGCCGCAGCCGCGCGGCTCGGCCGGTCGTTCCTCGACCGCGGTGAAAGCCCGACCGAGGACGGCGAACGGCCCCACATCGCGATCACCGTGCCGCTCGAGTCGCTCGTCAGCGGCGAGTTCGAAACGACCGGCGAGCTGTCGCTCACCTCGAGTCAGATCAGCGAGTTGCTGTGCGACTCGAAACTCCAAATCATCGTCACCGGCGCTGACGGCAAGCCGCTCGACGTCGGTGCCGCCGTCTACCGGCCCTCACGCAAGTTACGAAGAGCGGTGATCTTCCGAGACCAGGGCCGGTGCCGATATCCCGGCTGCGGCCGAACCCACGGCGAAGTGCACCACGTCATCGCCTTCCCCAAGGGCAAGACCATCCTCGCGAACCTCGTGTTCCTCTGCGACTACCACCACCACGTGTTCCACAAACCGGGCTGGCACGCGACCTTCGACGGCACCACCTTCACCGTCACCAACCCCGACCGCCGACATATCGGCAGCACCTGAACGCGTGGGCCGGCTGATCGCTCAGTCGCGAGTGGAGCTATGAGGCGGCACCCGCAGGATCAATGCCCCAGGCCTCGGCGAACTCGAGGGCCTCGAGGCGGTCGAGGTCGGACTGAATCAACGCGGCCACGCGACCCGCGTCGGAGGAGTCTTCTCGTAACGATCTCCAATCTGACGTTGATGAAGACCGGCCCGTCTCCCTCGGTCAGGGCGCCACGGCACTCACGGGCGCTAGCTGCGCGGAACGTCTTTCCAGGCGAGCGTCTTGTCGACGCGGGGCTCGCCGGGCAGGCCGAGGATGCGCTCACCGAGGATGTTGCGCATGATCTCCGACGTTCCGCCCTCGATCGAGTTCGCCCGCGCGCGCAGGAACATGTGGCGCGCCTCGCCGACGAGCGGTGTGAGCACGACCTCTTCGGGGCGCCGGAACGTGTAGTCGAAACCGGCCATCGCGTCGGCGCCCATGAGGTTCATGCACAGCTCGTAGATGTGCTGCTGGTTCAGTGCGAGCGCGAGCTTGGCGATGGAGCCCTCAGGCCCGGGATTGCCCGACTTCGCCTTCGCGGCCGCGCGCATGTTGGTGAGGCGCAGCACCTCTTCGTCGATCCAGAGCTTCATGAGCCGGTCGAGCACCGCGGGATCGTGCTCGTCGCGCTTGTGCCAGAGGTCGACCGCCTCGGCGATCGCGCCCGAGCCGCGCTTCGGACCACCGCTGCCTCCACCACCGCCGCCGATCGTGACCCGCTCGTTCATGAGCGTGGTCATCGAGACCCGCCAACCGTCGCCGACCTCACCGATCCGATCGGAGTCGGGAACGCGGACATCGGTGAGGTACACCTCGTTGAACTCGGCTTCGCCGGTGATCTGGCGCAGCGGCCGGACGTCGACGCCGGGTGCGTGCATGTCGACGGCGAAGTAAGTGAGCCCGCGGTGTTTCGGCACGTCGGGGTCGGTGCGGGTGACGAGCATGCCGCGGTCGGCGATGTGCGCGAGCGTGTTCCATACCTTCTGGCCGTTGACGACCCACTCGTCGCCGTCGCGCACCGCGCGCGTGGAGAGCGACGCGAGGTCTGAGCCCGCGCCCGGCTCACTGAACAGCTGGCACCACACGTCTTCGCCGGTGAACAGCGGCCGCAGCAGCTTCCGGCGCAGCTCGTCCGACGCGTGGGTGACGATCGTCGGCGCGGCGAGGAAGAGACCGAAGAAGCGCCCACTCGTGGGGCCCTGCAGCCCGGCCTCGCGCAGCCGTTGGTCGACCTTGCGCTGCAGCGCCGCGGGCACACCGAGCCCGCCGAATCCCTCGGGATAGTCGACCCAGGCCAGGCCCTTGTCGTACTGCGCGCCGCGGAATGTGACCGGATCGTTCGCCGCAGGGTCGAGCTCGCCGAGCAACTCGTCGAGTCGGGTGGTCACGAGTTGCTCTTCAGTGGTGATCATCGGGGCGAGCGTAACCTCGACCCTGATGACGGGTCTTCTCGCGGTTGTGAGTGCGCCCGATCTCCTCTACGCCCGGCAGCAGATGGCACTGTCGCTCGGCTGGCACATCGTCATCGCCTGCACGGGCATGGCGTTCCCGTTCCTCGTCATGTACGCGGAGTGGAAAGGTCAGCGGACCGGCGACCCCGTGTACACCGCGTTGGCCCGGCAGTGGTCGAAGGTGCTCGCGGTGCTGTTCGCGATCGGGGCCGTGTCGGGCACGATCCTGTCGTTCGAGTTCGGGATCCTGTGGCCGCGATGGATGGCCGCGTACGGCGACGTCATGGGCCTGCCCTTCGCGATCGAGGGCTTCGCGTTCTTCACCGAAGCGATCTTCGTGGGCATCTATCTCTACGGCTGGGACCGGTTGCCACCGAAGGTGCACCTCTGGAGTGGCGTGCCCATCGGGATCGCGGGCGTGGCGTCCGCGTTCTTCGTCGTTGCCGCGAACGGGTTCATGAACACGCCGACCGGGTTCCGGCTCGTGAACGGCCACGTCGTCGACGTGCACCCGTGGGCCGCCCTGTTCAACACGTCGCTGTGGCCCGAGGCGACGCACATGATCCTCGCGGCGTTCATCGTCACCGGCTATCTCGTCGCGATGCCGCACGCGCTCGCGTTGCTGCGCGGAAACCGGGAGCGTTACCGACGGATCGGCTTCCTGATCCCGTTTGTCGTTGCCAGCGCCGTCGTGCCGCTGCAGATCGTCGCGGGCGACTGGGCCGCGCGGCACGTCGCCGTTCACCAGCCGGTGAAGCTCGCGGCGATGGAAGGGCTCGAGCGCACCGAGCGCGGCGCGCCGATCCACATTGGTGGCGTGTTCATCGACGGCCGGGTGCGCTTCGGGATCAAGATCCCCGACGGCTTGTCGTTCCTCGCGTTTCATCGCACCAACGCGGTAGTGACGGGTCTGGAGTCGGTGTCGCCCGCCGACCGCCCGCCGGTGAACGTGGTGCGCACCGCGTTCCAGGTGATGGTCGCGATCGGTACGGCGATGCTCGGCCTCGGCCTCTGGCTCCTGCTCGCGTGGCGCCGGCAGCGCGATCTTCCGCGATCGCGGTGGTTCTACCGCGCGGCGCTGGTCGCGGGGCCGGCGGCCGTCGTCGCGCTGGAAGCGGGATGGATCACCACCGAGGTCGGCCGCCAACCGTGGATCGTCTACGGGGTCATGCGCACGCGCGACGCGGTGAGTACGGCATCGGGACTGCGGTTCGGGTACTTCCTGCTGCTCGTGGTGTACGCGGCGCTCACCGCCGCCGCGGTCTTCGTTCTGCGCCGGCTTCCTCGAGCCGACGTTCCGCACGACGATGTTCCGCACGACGATGTTCCGTACGACGGGGTCAGGAGCGACGCGTGAGGCTCGCGCCGACCGTCGCGGTGGTGATGTTCGTGGGCGTCACGCTCTACGCGTTGCTGGCCGGAGCCGACTTCGGCGGCGGGTTCTGGGACCTGATCGCCGGCGGCGACGAGCGGGGTGCGGCACCGCGTGACCTCATCGAGCACTCGGTCGGCCCGGTGTGGGAGGCGAATCACGTCTGGCTCATCTTCGTGCTCGTCGTGATGTGGACGGGTTTCCCGCGCGCGTTCGCGCCGATCATGTCGACGCTCGCGGTGCCGCTGACCCTCGCCGCCATCGGCATCATCCTGCGCGGCTCGGGGTTCGCGTTCCGGAAGGCGTCGATCACGCTTCCGACGCGCCGCGCGTTCGGCGCGATGTTCGCGGCGTCATCGGTGCTCACTCCGTTCTTCCTCGGCAGCGTCGTCGGCGGTGTCGCTTCGGGGCGCGTTCCCGCGGTCGGCACGGGGTCGCTGCTGCACAGCTGGCTGAACCCGACGTCGGTGCTCGGCGGTGTGCTCGCCGTCGTCGTCTGCGCGTTCCTCGCCGCGGTCTACCTCGCGGCCGATGCGCACCACCAGGGCGACGAGGCCCTGACGGCCTACTTCCGCGCGCGCGCGATCGCGTCGGGGGTCGTCGCCGGCGTCGTCGCCGCCGTCGGCATCGTGGTGTTGCACTCCGACTCGCGTCGGCTTTTCGCGCACCTCACGGGGCGTGCCTTCCCGGTGCTGGTCGCGTCGGCCGTCGCCGGGATCGCGACGCTGATGCTGCTGCTGCGGGGCCGGTACTCCGTCGCGCGGATCACTGCGGCCGCCGCGGTCGTGTCGGTCGTCTGGGGGTGGGCGGCGGGCCAGTACCCGTACCTCATCGACGGCCGCCTCACCATCTCCCAGGCCGCCGGCGCCCACGCGACCCTGCAGGCACTCCTCGGGGCGGTCGCCGCCGGGATCGTCGTGATCGGCCCGGCCCTGGTGTGGCTGCTCCTCCTTGCCCGCCGGGGCGACCTGCAACCGAGCCCAACCGATTGACGGTGGCCGGGATCGAAAGAAATATTCACCCGTCAGTGATCCGGATCGAGATCCGGTGCGAACCGGGTCTGATGAACGCCAAACCGAGAGTGACTGCCGCTGGCGGGGGTGTCCCGAGCATGACGGGGACGCGGTCCGTCTCGAGGGAGGCGACGCGCACGATGGACTGCCCGGGCAGGGTCGACGAGTGGGAACGGGGTCTGCGCGACCGCCTGATCGCGGGCGACGAGTCCGCCGTCGCCGATCTGTACGACCAGTACGCGTCCTTCGTTTTCGGGCTGGCGCGGCGGGTCACGGGTGACCGCACCGCGGCGGAGGACGTCACCCAAGACGTCTTCATCGCCTGCTGGGAGCGACCCGACGCGTTCGATCCGGATCGCGGCAGGTTGCGCACGTTCCTCGGAACTCTGGCGCACCGGCGTGCGGTCGACTGGGTCCGACGCGAAGAGGCGCGCCGGCGGCGTGCTGCACGCGAGGCGGCTCTCGTGGTGCGGGTTCCCGACGTCGAGGAGATGGTGAGCGCGCTCGCCACGGCGGAGCGGGTGCGGGCCGAGGTGGAACGGCTTCCGGTCGAACAGGCCGAAGCGATCCGGCTCGCGTATTTCGGGGGAAAGACCTACCGGCAGGTTGCGGTCGAGCTGGGAATCCCGGAGGGCACGGCGAAGTCACGCCTGCGCCTCGGGCTCCGGCGCATTGCCGTCGCCCTCGAAGGAAATGGAGTCGAGCAGTGGACCTGATCACGCGCGAAGAGTTCGAGGATCTGCTCGGCGCCTTCGCGCTCGATGCGTGCGACGCCGAGGAGACCTCCGCGGTCGAGCAGTACATCGACGCGCACCCCGAGGTCGGTCGCGAGGTCGAGCGCCTGCGCGCGGCCGCGGCCGGGCTCGCGGCGAGCGACGCGCTGGCACCACCGCGCGAAGTTCGCAGCAGCGTGTTCGAACGGGCACGCGAACGCCGCGCGCCGCGAACGCAGACGCCGCTCGAGGTGCACGCCGAAGTCGAGTCGACGCTCGTGGCGCTGCTCGACGAGCTGCCCGAGTCGGCGCACGATCTCACCACCCTCAACGGCCTGACCGTGCGCGAGCTCGTGGCGCATCTCGCCGCGATGGAGAGCCTGCTCGCGATGTGGCTGGGCGTGCCGACGCTGCCCGGCGTCGACGACGAGGAAGTCGTCGCGCGCACCGCCACGGTCGTCGCGGTGACGCAGGACTGGTCGTTCGCCGAGGTGACGGCATTGTGGCGACGCTCGATGGCCGCGGTGCGCGCCGCTGCGCCCGACGACGAGACGAGCCGTTGGTTCGGTTCGGAGATGCCGACGAACCTCGTGCTCGTGATTCGTGCGTTCGAGACCTGGACCCACACCGACGACATCCGGCGCGCGCTCGGCAAGGCCCTCGACCTACCGTCGGCCGCCGCGTTGCGCACGATGGCCGAAGGTTCGATGTCGATGGTGCCGTCGGCGATGGAGTCGAGCGGGCTGACGCGTCCGGGCCGGACCGCGCGCATCGTGTTGACGGGCGCCGGCGGTGGCGAGTGGAACGTTGCGATGGCGAACGACGCCGAACCCGGCGAGCCTGACGTCGAGCTGACGCTGCCGGTCGCCGATTGGTGCCGTCGCTTCAGCGAACGCTTGAGCGCGGAGGATCTCGATCTGCTCGTGAGCGGCGACCGTCGTCTCGGCGACGATCTGATCGCGGCCGCTCCGGTCTTCGCGAGTTTGTGACGACTACCTGAGACTGCGCCGGATTCATGCGACAGGGCGCGGGGTAGGGTCGGTTCGGCTGCGCGCAGTAGTTCGCGACCCCACACGCGGACTCTGCGCGCGGCCCTGTTCGCCGCTTGGTTTCGGCCTCAGTGCCACGAACCGACCGGATCCGCGTCGACGCGTGCGGCACTGATCTCGATGAGCTCGCGGGCCGCGTGTACACGGCGCGCGAGCAGGCGTTCAGCCTCGTCGGCCGTGAGGTGCGCGAGCGCGAAGTAGCGACGCATGCGCCGGCCCGACCAGCGCTCGGGGTGGCGCGCCACGGGTCGGAGCTGCAACTCGGTGCTGCCGTGCGACCACATCGACACCTCGATGTCGACGGTCGCGACGACGCGGCCGCGTGCCGTCAGCAGGCTCGCCGGCGCGCACCAGCTCGGCGATGGTTGCCGACCGCTCCGCGGTGCCGTCGGCCGAAACGGCTCGGCGAGGTCGGCGTAGCCGTCGGGGTCGAGCATCACCAGCTCGGGTGGGGCGAGCGGTGTGCGGTCGGCGAGGCCGGTGTGGACGGCCGCCAACGTGCACGGAATTCGGCGTTGGATGACGAAGCTCGGAGCGTTGATGAGCGGGTCGTGAATCGGCATGAGTCCTCCCGGGGGGTGAAGGTCTCCCTACCTTCGTCGCCGCCGGTTGCCGGGAGGCGACCAACGGGCGACGGCGCCGTGACAGGTGGCTGAGAACCGTGTGACGGCGCCCGCTCAGCCCGTGGCCGCTGTCACCACGAGCCGGGCGAAGGCCTCGGGCTGGGTGACTGCGGGCACGTGACCCGAATCGAGGCGCACCACCCGCGGTGCGCGGGGGAGGTGCGTCACCATCTGCTCCTGCGTCTCCGACGGCACCGGGCGGTCGCGGGTGTTGAGCAGATACGTGACCGGCACGGGCACGGCCGCCGACCAGTGAACCGGTTGAAAATAGTGGTGCACGGTGTCCGCAACGCAGCGCACCGGATCGACGACGTACGCGAGGGTGTCGTCGTCGAGCGGATCGCCGCCGTACGCGTTGCGGAACGATTCGGGATCAGCGGGCGGACCGGGGAGCGTGATGACGGTGCCGTCGCGGCGCGCCTGCTCGACCGTCGCAACGAGTCCTTCGCGATGGCGGGGCTTCATGCAGTCGATGCCGCAGCCACCCTCGGTCGGGATCAACGCCGCGCTGAGCACCACGTGCGCGACGCGCGTGCCGAGGCCGGCGACGACACCGGGCACAACGAGGCCCCCCGACGAGTGTGCGACGACGACGATCGGCTCCGTCGCATCCGCCGCCTCGACATCGGCGAGCACCGACGCGACTTCGTCGTCGACGCTCAAGGTGGCGAAGTCGGCCGGCTTTCCGTTGCGGCCGGGGAGATCGATGGCGAGGGCGCGGCCGTCGAGGTGCGGCAGTAGGCGGTCCCAGAAGCGCCCCGTCGACCCGCCACCGTGGATGAACAGGTAGGTCACGGCGCGCTCACGGGGAAATTGTCGCGCGTCGCGTCGCCGCAGCGGCCACGATGCGACCGTGAGCGTGCGCCGGTTGGGTCCTGACGACTACGAGCTCGTCCGCACGATTCGTCTGCGGTGCCTGCGCGAGGAGCCCGACGCGTTCGGGTCGACGTACGAGCGCGAGGTCGCGTTCACCGACGCCGTGTGGATCGACCGGCTCCGACCCGACGCCAATCCGCACTACCTCGCGGAGACACCCGACGGCGCTCCCGCGGGGATCGCCGCGGGCGTGCCTGACGACGGCGCCGCCGATCGGGCGAACCTCGTCGCGATGTGGGTCGATCCGACGGCACGGGGGACCGGGGCCGCGGACGAGCTCATCGGAGCGGTGATTCGTTGGGCCGAGGGTGCGGGCTACTGCGCGATCAGCCTGCACGCGACCGAGGGCAACGTCCGCGCCGAACACGCGTACCAACGGCACGGGTTTCAGCGAACGGGAACCACGTTCTGGCGCGAGCGGGACGGACTCACCGAGTTCGAGATGGCCCGCTCGCTGCGCGAGTCGCCCTAGCTCGCAGGCGGGGCGGTGCCGTCGCCGCTCGCCACGTTGTTGGCGTCGATCTGCGCTTCGAGCTCGGTGATCTCGGTGATCTTGGCCGTGATCTGCGCGTCGGCATCGGCGGCCGCGGTGCCGCGGCGCTGCTGCACGACCAGGTCGCCGATCTCCTGCAGGAGCGTCTCGACCGCCTTCGACAGCTTGCGGTCCTCGAGCTTCTCCTTGCCGACCTCGGTCGCGTGCTTCGCCTGTTCGGCCGCCTTGCCTGCCGCGTCCTTGACCTTGTCGAGCAGACCCATGGTGAACCTCCGTGAGCGGACGGTGCGCGGATTGCAACGCGCGTGGTGGGCCGGAGCGTAGTGGCGCCACCCGCCGCCGCGTCGTGTCGCCCGAGTCGCCGACGGAGCCGGTTATGACCGCAGGGTCAGGCCGCGGTAGCCGTCGACGAACCCGGCGGCGCGCAGTGCCGGCGCGAGCGGAGACTGCCGGGCCGGTCCATCGTCGATGCGCTGGAGCTGCAGCGTGCCGAGCCGGCCTTCCTTGTGCGCGGCGACGATCGCCTCGATCCAGACCGCGTCTTCGGGCTCGCCGTCGGAGCCCGCGTCGCGCGCGCGTTCGGCGTCGGTGCCGGCGAACGTGAGGAGCCCGCGTCCCGATCGCTCGAGGAACGCGGTGGCTGCGCCGTCGACGATCACGACGTAGGCGCCCGCGGCGCGCTGCGGTCGCCCGGTGCTCTCGGGCCACGCCAGCGCGGCACCGTAGGGCTGCGCGGGATCGGTCGCCGCGAGCACGAGCGCGCGTGAGGTCTCCGTCGGCTCCCGTTCGGAACGCAGACGCTCGACCGCGCCGCCGAGCGCGAACTGCGCGGCGCCCAGGGTCGCGACGAACCAGCCGCGACGGATCTTCCCTGAGTCTTCGAGGGCCCGCAGCACCGGGTACACCGCGGCGAACCCGCCGGCGACGGCCTCGGACTTCACGCCCTCGCGCGTGACGATGCCGTGCCGTTCGAGGAGCTGCAACGCCAGCGCGTGCGAGGCTTCGGTCGCCGTTGGTCGGGGGTCGAGCAGCGGTGCGACGAGTGACCAGCGACCGGACGCGGCGGGGGGACCCAGCCGCGACAGCCGGCCCACCTGCGGCCGCCGCGCCGTCGACGTGCTTCGGCGCTTCGCGCGTCGGGCCACGCGGAGGGGCCCGAAGGTGTCGTTGGTGACCTCACCGGCCCAGACCAGATCCCACAACGCGTTGAGCAGCACCTGCTGATCGGGGTTTCCCGCGGCCGCGAGCAGCTCGGGCCAGAACGACGCGCCCGCTCCCGTGAGGCGATCGCGGATCGCGTCGTGCACGGCTTCGGACGGCGAGTCGACGTCGGTCCGTGCCGGAACGAGCAGTCGCGCGCGATCGCGGAAGCAGAGCCGCACCCGGCCGTCGTCGTTGCCGAGCGGGCCCGCGCCGACCCACACCAGCTCGCCCGATGCACAGAGCTCGTCGAGCATCGCGGGCCGGTAACCGTCGACACGCGCGGGGAGCACATCGCGTTCGAGCACGGATGCGGGGATTGCGGCGCCCTGGAGCTGCTCGATCGCGGTGATGAGTGCTTCGACGCCGCGGCGGCTCTGGCCGATGCCGTGCCACGCGGGCAGGAAACGGCCAAGGGTTCGCGGGTCGACCGGCTCGACCTCTCGGCGGAGCGCGGCGAGTGAGCGCCGGCGCACGACGCGCAGCACGCCGTCGTCGCACCATTCGGAAGTGACGCCTCCGGGCCGGAAGTCGCCGACGACGACGCGCCCGCTCTCTTCGAGCCGGCGCAACGCTTCGAGGACGCGCGCGGCCGAGGTTCCGAGGCGGCCCGCGGCCTCGTCGACCGTGAAGGGACCGTGCGTCCGCGCGTAGCGGGCGACGAGCTCGTCGAGTGGGAACGGCACCGGGTCGGTGAACGCGACGGGAAGCCCGGGCCCTATCGCCACACCGAGGCCGTCGCGCAGACGCGCGGCATCCTCGGCCGCCGCGACCCGTTCGGCGCCCGCGACCCGCACCCGGATCGCGCGTCGTTGCGCCACGAGCGAGTCGACCCACTCGCGCCACACCGGTTGCGCGGCCGCGTCGACCCGGGCCGCGATCTCGTCGTCGGCGAGGTCGCCGACATCGCGCAGCAGATCGTGCAGCGCGTCGAGGCTGCGCGCCTGACGCGAAGGCGCGAGGTGCTGCAGCTCGAGCTCGAGCTGTTCGAGTGCCTCGGGATCGAGCAGCTCGCGGAGCTCCTCGGCTCCGAGCAGCTCGCGCAACAGATCGCGGTCGAGCGCTAGCGCGGTGGCGCGCCGCTCGGCAAGGGGCGCGTCGCCCTCGTACATCGCCGACGCGATCCAGGCGAACAGCAGCGACTGCGAGAACGGTGACGCCCGTCGGGTCTCGACCGACACGACGTGCACGCGCCGTTGCGCGATCTGCGTGAGGACCTCGCGTAGGCCCGCGATGTCGAACACGTCGCGCAGGCACTCGCGCGTCGTCTCGAGCAGCATCGGGAACGCGGGATAGCCGGCCGAGACCGCGAGCAGATCGGCCGCGCGCTGCCGTTGCTGCCACAGCGGTGTGCGCTCGCCGGGCCGCCGGCGCGGGAGGAGCAGCGCGCGGGCCGAGTTCTCACGGAAGCGTGATGCGAAGAGCGAGGTGGCCGGGAGCCGTTCGACGACGAGGTCCTCGATCTCGTCGGGTGGCACGATGATCGCGTCGAGCGGGATGTCGTCGATCGACTCGGGGAGCCGGATCACGATGCCGTCGTCGCTCCACATCGCGCTGGCCCCGAGATCGAGCCGCTCCAGCCGTTCCTCGATCGCCATGGCCCAGGGCGCGTGCACCCGTGACCCGAACGGCGTGAGGATGCACAGCCGCCAGTCGCCGATCTCGTCGGGGAAGCGCTCGATGACGATCGTGCGGTCGTCGGGAACCGCGCCCGTGGCCTCGGCCTGATCGTCGAGGTACGCGAGCAGGTTGGTGCGGGCCCGTTCGTCGAGGCCGTCGGCCGTGAGCCGGGCCTCCGCGTCGGCGCGTGGCATCGCCCGCAGCTCCCGCACCATCGCGCCGAGTGAACGGCCGAGCTCGAGGGGACGGCCGGGCTTGTCGCCCTTCCAGAACGGCATCTTCCCGGGCTGGCCCGGCGCGGGTGTGACGACCACCCGGTCGTGGGTGATCTCCTCGATCCGCCACGTCGACGCGCCGAGCAGGAACGTCTCGCCCGTGCGCGACTCGTAGACCATCTCCTCGTCGAGCTCGCCGACCCGGCCGCCGTCGGGAAGGAACACGCCGAACAACCCGCGGTCGGGGATTGTGCCGCCGCTCGTGACCGCGAGCCGCTTCGATCCTTCGCGCGCCTGCAGCCGCCCCTCGATGCGGTCCCAGACGATGCGCGGGCGCAGCCCGGAGAACTGATCCGAGGGATAGCGCCCGGAGAGCATGTCGAGCACGGCTTCGTACGCGTCGCGCGACAGATCGGTGAAGTTGGCGCAGCGCCGGACGAGCGCAAGGAGCTCGTCGACGTCCCAGTCGTCGGCCGCGCACGCGGCGACGATGTGTTGCGCGAGCACGTCGAGCGGCCGGCGCGGATAGCGCATCTCCTCCACGAGGCCCTCGCGCATCCGGCGGACGACGATGGTCGCCTCGAGCAGGTCGCCGCGCCACTTCGGGAAGATCTTCCCCGTGCTCGGCTCACCGACGTGGTGACCCGCGCGCCCGACCCGTTGCATCCCGCGCGCGACCGAGCCCGGCGACTCGACGAGCACGACGAGGTCGACCGTGCCCATGTCGATGCCGAGCTCGAGCGACGACGTCGCGACGAGGCCGCGCAGCCGACCCGACTTCAACTCGTCTTCCACGAGCAGGCGTTGCTCACGCGCGAGGGAACCGTGATGCGCGCGCACGAGGTCTTCGCCCGCGAGCTCGTTGAGCCGTGCCGCGAGGCGTTCGGCGAGACGACGCGCGTTGGTGAACACCAACGTGGTGCGGTGCGCCCGGATCAGCTCGAGGAGGCGGGGCTGCACGTGGGGCCAGATGCTCGTGCGCGCCTCGGGACCGGGGTCGGCCGACGCGCCGAGGTCGACGACCCCCGCGGGGAGCGGCCCGTACGTGCTCTCGCCGTCGTCGAGGCCTGAGCTGCCGAGACCGCTGTGCTCGAGCTCGGCGCCTTCGAACGAACGATGGATCGCCGACATGTCGTCGACGGGCACGATGATCTCGAGGTCGAGGTTCTTTGCGCTGCCGGCGTCGACGATGGTGACCGGTCGGGGTTTGGGAGTCGCTCCGTCGGTGGTGGGGCCGAAACCGCCGAGGAAGCGCGCGATCTCGTCGAGCGGGCGTTGGGTCGCGGAAAGCCCGATGCGCTGCGGCGGCCGGTGCGCGATCGCCTCGAGCCGCTCGAGCGACAGCGCGAGGTGCGCGCCGCGCTTCGTGGGTGCGAGCGCGTGGATCTCGTCGATGATGACGAACTGCACCGATCGCAACGTCTCGCGCGCTTGCGACGTGAGCATGAGGTAGAGCGACTCGGGTGTGGTGATGAGGATGTCGGGCGGAGTGCGCAGGAGGGCCTGGCGGGCGCGGCTCTCGGTGTCGCCGGTGCGCAACCCGACGCTCGCCTCGTGAAACCCGGTGTCGAGCCGTTCGGCCGCGAGCGCGATCCCGCGTAGCGGCGACCTGAGGTTCTTCTCGATGTCGACGGCGAGCGCGCGCAGCGGCGAGATGTAGAGCACCCGGCACCGCTCGCCCTTGACCGGGACCGGCTCGCGGCCCACCTTGTCGATCGCCCAGAGGAACGCGGCCAGAGTCTTGCCCGACCCCGTCGGGGCCAGGATCAGGGTGTGGTCACCGGCCGCGATCGCCGGCCAACCGCCCGCCTGGGCCGCCGTGGGAGCCGCGAACGAAGCGTCGAACCAGGCCTGAACCGGCGGCGAGAACTGCTCACGAGCCACGAGGTCACGGTACCTCCGGCCTGAGACAGGTATTTTCTGGTCGCACTCGCTGCGCTCGCCGCTGAGCCGCTTGCGATTGCTAACGGTTGGTGATGGGTGCGAGCTCGTCGAGGATCGCGAGCACGGCCGCGCGCTGGTCGGCGGCAGTGAGGTGGCCGGCGACGATCGCCGGCGGCCCGGCGCGCTGGCAGCGCTGACGCAGCTGGGCGTCGTCGAGCAGGCGGGTGATCGCGGCGGCGAGCGCGTCGGCGTCGCCGGGCGGGACGAGGAGTCCCGCGTCGCCGAGCACCTCGGTGACCCCACCATGATCGGTCGCGACGAACGGGACGCCGACGCTCATCGCTTCGAGCGCGGTGAGCGGTCCGGCTTCCGGGTCGATGCTGGCCGACACCGCGACCGACCAGTGCCGCAACCGGGCCATGGGGTCGGCGACGTGACCGAGGAACCGGACGCGGCCCGCAAGGTCGGGCTCGGCCGCGCGTCGTTCGAGCGCGGCCGCATACTCGCCGTCCTTCGGCAGGGTGGCGCCCATGAGCTCGAGCACGGCGTCGGGCCGTGTCACCCGCGTCATCGCCTCGAGCAGCACGTGTTGGCCCTTCCACTCGGTGAGCAGCGCGGAGCAGCCGACGACCGGAGGCGAGGGTGCGATGTCGGGAGCGGGCTCGACCGGCCACGAGGTCCCGTTGTGCACGACGACGGTCGGGATCCCGAGAGCGCGCAGCGGCTTCGCGACCGCGTCGGAGACCGCGACCGCAATGTCGATCGCGGCGGCGCCGAGCCGCGCGATGCGCAGGCGGTCCTCGCGGATCAACACGTCGTGGGCGAAGAAGACGGTCCGGCTGCGGAGGCGGGCCAGACGTAGCGCGGGCAGGGTGTTGACGCCGTTGGCGACCACGATCTCGTCGCGACGGGCCGCGTGCCGCAACCGCCGCGCGGCCACGAGCGAACGCATTGCGACGCGCGCCAACGCGACGGGCCGCGGTCCGTCGGGCAGCCGGAGATCGGGGATCGGCACCTGCGGGATGCCCGCGTCGATGAGCTCCTCGACGAGCGGACCGTCGGCGCACGCGCAGCGCACCGCCCAGCCCGCGATCCGCGCGGCAGTCAGGTCGCGCAGCAGCACCATCTCCGCACCCGACACCTGGGCGCCGGGAACCACGGCGAGCACGCGGCGGGGCCGAGCGGACGGAGGTTCGCCGGCCGTTGCGTCGAGCCGGGTTCCGCGCACCAGCTTGCGGACGTGGAGTGCGGCGGTACGGCGCATGACGCGGTAGCGCTCCCGCCGGTTCGTCGGGGGCGCCTGCGCGTCGGTCGTGTCGTCGGGATAGCCGCTCACGACGACGCCGACCTTCGTGAGCGTTGCGAGCAGGTTGATCGCGGCCCACACGCGCGCCGCGAACGGGGTCCGCTCACGCGCGTACCAGTCGTACATCGCGTCGAGCCAACGCGCGTCGAGCCAACGCGCGTCGAGCCAACGCGCGTCGAGCCAACGCGCGTCGAGCCAACGCGCGTCGAGCCGTTCGCCCCACGCGATGTCGCCCGCCGCGCTGCCGACGTGCGGGACGGTGACGTTCCCGTCGAGCACGACACGGTGGCCGGCCGCGTGCAGGCGCGCGCACAGGTCGAGGTCTTCGACGTACATGAACCACCGCTCGTTGTACGGAGCGTGACCCTCGAGGGCCGCGGCGCGGATGACGTGAACCGCGCCGATGACCCAGTCGATGTCGACGACGTCGTCGTACAGACGGTCGGACGATCCTTCGAGCCACCAGCGTTCGCCGATGCGCCCGTCGCGCCACGACAACGGAACGAAGCCCATCACGGCCGCCAGGCGGATCGTCGGCATGCGGTGGACCGAACGTTGCAACCGGCCGTCGGGAAACTCGAGCTTCGGCGCGACGAGCCCGACGTCGGGGTGCTCGCGCATGAAGCTCACCAGCGCGCGCAATGAGTCCGGTGGCGGGACGGTGTCGGGATTCAGCGCGATCAGCACCTCGGCATCGGTTCCGTCGAGTGCCTGGTTCATGGCGCGCGCGTAGCCGCGGTTGTCGGCGTTGCGGATCACCCGCACGCCGAAGGTCTCGCAGACCGTGACGCTGTTGTCGCGTGAGGCGTTGTCGACGACGACGATCTCGGCATCGAGACCGGCGAGGGCCTGGGGCAGCGCAGCCAGGCACGACCGCAGTTGGTCGGCCGTGTTCCAGGAAACGATGCCGATTCGGACGTCAGGCAAAGCCCGGACGCTCCTGTCGTTCGAAGATTGGTCCTCAACCCGTAGCATGGCTGACCGAACGGTGATGAATGGGGCAACCCGGCCGGAGGTCGACCATCAGCGAGGTTGAGTCGCAGGTCCCGGTCGACGGGCCGAAAGCGGCGACGTCTCTGCTCTCCGGCACCAGTGTCCTGCTCGCCGGCCGGATCGTCGTGGCCGCGTTCGGCTGGGCGGGCTCGATCCTCATCGCCCGGAACCTCTCGAACAACGACTTCGGCGCGTTCGCGTTCGTCTTCAACCTGCTCGGTCTCCTCGGCCTGGTCGCCGACTTCCAGATCAGCCGGATCGTCATCGGCGAGATCCTCGAGGCGGGCGACAACATCGGCCGCGTCGTCTCGAGCTTCCTGACGTTCCGGGTGGGGCTCGGCGCCGTCATGTATCTCCTCGCGATCGGCTTCGTTCTCATCGGCAACTATCCGTCCGTCGTGCTGGAAGCGACCCTGATCGGGGGCCTGAGCTTCCTCATCGCCTCCGCGACCTGGGCCCTGGTCACCGTGTGCCAGGCCTTCTTGTGGCTGCGGACCGTCGCGATCTCGATGGTGGTCGCGCAGATCGTCCAGTTCGTCGTGATCGCGGGTCTGTTCGTCTCGCACTCGCACTCGCTCCTGAAGTTCGTCGTGCCGTTCGTGATCTACGACGTCGTGACCCTCATCTGGATGCTCATGGCGCTCCGGCGCGTCGTGCGGGTGGTGCCCAGGATCGAGGCCGCGCACTGGTGGCACTGGATGAAGGACGCCGCGCCACTCGCGCTCGGTGCGACGCTCGGCACCGCGTACTTCCGCATCGACGGCGTGATGCTCTCGAAGCTCGACAACTTGAAGGCGGTCGGCATCTACCAGATCGGTTACAAGTTCTCCGATCTGCTCGCGTTCATTGCTCCCGCGTTCCTCGGTGCGGTGTTGCCGTTGATGATCCGCGCGTGGCCCGACGCGCTCGACGACTTCCGGCGCACGTTCCGGCAGGCCTTCATCGTGTTCGTCGCGTTCGGTGCGTTCGCGGCCGTGACGTTCGCGGTGATGTGCGGACCGATGATCCACCTCATCTATCCCGCTCGGTACGCGGCCGCGATCCGACCCGCGCGTCTGCTCGTCGCCGGACAGGCCCTGAACCTCTTCACCGAGCTCACGTTCGTGACGCTCGTCGCCGCGGGCCGGCGCGGGATCTACCCGATCGCGACGCTCGCCGGCCTGATCTCCAACGTCACGTTGAACTTCATCCTGATCCCGCACTTCTCGGTCACGGGTGCGGGTATCGCGACGATCCTCACCGAGGTCATCGTCGTGTCGATCCTCGCCTACGGCGTGCGCGACCTCCCGATCCGGCCGCTGCCGTGGCGCGCGATCGGCGTCGTCGCGGTGTCGTCGGTCGCGCTGGCCGCGTCACTCATGGCGATGCGGACGGTCATGCCGTGGGAGCTCGCGTCGGTGATCGGACTGCTGCTCTATCCCGCGTTGCTACATGTGCTCCGCATCGACGGGCCCGGCGGGCTCACCGCGTTCGTCCGTTCCGCCCGCTTTCAGGGGGAGTGAGGCAGCGCGTCGATGATCGCGTCTGCCCACGCGACGTCGGGCCGCGCGCGACGGCGGCCGCCCATCGTGTCGGGTACGTCGATCTCGAGCCGCACGAGTGCGCCGCCGAGGGTCTTGCCGAGATTGTCGGCGCGCAGGGTGCGCGGACCACCGCCGCCGAGCGCGCCGTGCATCACGAAGTTGAGCGCGCGCACGTTGTCGGCGCGGTACCGGTCGACGCGACCGCGGACCATCGTCCCGAAGTGCGCCTTCACCCGCTCCGCGGTGACCTCGGCGACGATCACCGCGTAGGTCTCGTCGTCGTCGGCGAAGATCGCGACGTTCGCGATGTCGCCCTTGTCGCCGGCTCGGTAGCCGCACAGCTCACGAAGTGCGAGCCTCGCCATCACGGCACCTCCTGCACGGTCACGGTCACGTGCGGATCGACGAGCGCCTTGTCGACGAGGGTCGGCCAGAGCCCGAGCAGCTCGGTCGCCGGTGCACCGCCACCGCGGCCCGCGCCGGTCATGCCCGCGGGTGGCGCCGACAGTGTGAGCGGCACCAGCTCGCGTCCGACCAGCCCCGCGGTGCGCGCGTCGCCGCAGCGCCACGCGACGCGCAGCACGCACTCCGGAGGCTCGTGGTCGGTCGGAGGCACGGTCGGCCCGCCGAGTGCGTCGACACCCCACAGCTCGACGCACCACTCGTCGACGGAGAGGCCGGCCATCTCGACGCGCCGGGAGAGAATCGCCGCGGTTGCCTTCGCCTTCTCTGGCGCATCGGGCCACGAGAAGGCGACGCGCGCCTCGCCGGCCCACCCCGCGTGATGCGTGACGAGTGCCTTGTACGTGGAGGTCGCCGGGATGCCGCGCACGCCGGTGATGCGCACCCGGTCGTCGGGGAGGTCATCGAAGTGGGCGGAGGTGAAGTCGGCGACGACGTCGGGCGACACGTACGCGGCCGGGTCGTGCACTTCGTAGAGCAACTGGTGCCGGAGGGTGTCGGTGCTGACGCGTCCACCGGATCCCGCCGGCTTGGAGATGACCGCGGTGCCGTCGGCTTCGACCTCCGCAATCGGGTACGGCAGGTCCCATGGATGTGGCAGCGCCCACCAGTCGCCGCTGTAGTTGCCGCCGAGGCTCTGCCCCGAGCACTCGAGCAGGTGGCCCACGAGGATGCCGGCCGCGAGCCGGTCCCAGTCGTCCCACGCCCAGCCGTGCGCGTGGACGCACGCGGCGAGGAACAACGAGGCGTCGGCGACGCGTCCGGTGATCACGATGTCGGCGTCGCGCTCCAACGCGTCGACGATCGGGCGCGCGCCCAGATACACGGTGGCGAGCAGCGCTGCGTCGGGCCGCGCGCTCCACGGCGCGCCGGTGTCCATGTGCGCGAGCGGAAGCGCCGACGACAACTCCGGCAACCGCGTGGTGAGGTCGTCTCCGAGCACCGTCGCGATGCGGACACCACTGAAACCCTGCTCGCGCGCGGTCTCGATCGCCGCGTGGGCGGCCGCGGGCGCGTTGATGCCGCCGGCGTTGGTGATGACCTTCGTCTGGCCGCGAGCGACGAACGGCAACGCGCGGGTCAGGTACGCGGGCAGGTCGCGCGTGTAGCCGCGCGTCTCGTCGCGTTGACGGTCCTTCTGCAGGATCGCGAGCGTGAGCTCGGCGAGCGCTTCGAGGCACAGGTAGTCGACGCCCTCGGCGAGGAGGGCGTCGACCGCCTTGGGTGTGTCGCCGTAGAAACCCTGGCCCCCCGCGACCTTCATGTCCGACCGCTCATGTCCGACCGCTCATGTCCGACCGCTCATGTCCGACCGCTCACCGGCTCACGCGTGGACGGGCGGGTGCCGATCGACCCACGGCGCCGCCGTCTCGACCTGCGCGGCGACACGGAGGAGCAGGTCTTCGCGACCGAACGCCGCCACGAGGTGGATGCCGATCGGAAGTCCGTCGGTGCTCGTCGCGGTCGGCAGCGAGATCGCGGGTTGACCGGTGATGTTGAAGCTCGGCGTGAACGGCGTGAACTGCGCGGCGCGCATGAACCCCAGGATCGGGTTGTCGGGGGTGTCGAAAGTACCGAGCGGTGTCGGCGGCTCCGCGAGCGTCGGGGTCAGCAGCAGATCGAAGCCGTCGGCCCACCATTGCGCGACGGCGCGCGTCTTCGCGGTGAGCAACGCGATCGCGGTCGCGTAGTCGACGGCCGACGTGGCCCGACCCATCTCGGCGAGTCCCCACGTGAGCGGTTCGACGTCGGCTTCGGTGATCTTCTCGCCGAGGGCGTCTTCCCACGCCGCGAGCGCGGCGGCCAGACCGCCGGCCCACAACGCGGTGAAGTGACCGACGACCGCGGGGTCGTCGAGAGCCTTCGGAGAGCTCTGCTCGACGGTGTGGCCGAGCGACTCGAGCAGGTTGCCGGCGGCTTCCGTCGCCGCGATGCAGTCGGGCTTGGCCAGGTCGCCTGTGAGCGGGTCGTGCAGCATGATGCCGATGCGGAGCTTGCCGGGATCGGCACCGACCTCGGCGAGGTACGGGCGATTCGGAGCCGGCGCGACGACGGTGTCGCCGACCGCAGGACCGTGCACCGCGTCGAGCACCGCCGCGGTGTCGCGCACGGTGCGGCTCACACACAAGTCGACGGTGAGCATCGACGACAGCGGGTCACCGAACGGCGCGCCCGACACGCGGCCGCGGCTCGGCTTCAGACCGACGAGACCACATGCGCTCGCGGGAATGCGGATCGAACCGCCGCCGTCGTTGGCGTGCGCGAGCGGCACCATGCCCGACGCCACCGCGGCCGCGGAGCCACCGGACGAACCGCCGGTCGTGCACTCGGTGTTCCACGGGTTGCGCGTCGGCCCGTACGCATACGGTTCGGTGGTGGGCACGAGACCCTGCTCGGGAGTGTTCGTGCGACCAATGCACACGAATCCCGCGTCGAGGTAGCGGCGCGCGAGCTCGTCGGTGTGGGTCGCGCGGAAGCCGAGCCGCTTCGCGATGCCCATGCCCTCGTGGTACGGGTCGCCTTCGACGGCACAGCCGAGGTCCTTGAAGAGCACGGGCACACCGCGGAACGGCCCGTCCGGGAGCTCGCCCTTCGCTGCCTCTCGTGCCGATTCGAACAACGGATGGATCACCGCGTTGAGCTGCGGATTGATGCGCTCGACCCGTTCGATCGCGGCGTCGACCAGCTCGAGCGGGGTGGCCTCACCGCTGCGAACCAGCTCGGCCTGGGCGGTGGCATCGAGCCAGGTTGAGTCGGTCATGGGTCCTCCGTCGTCGTCACGGTCTCGTTGCACGGTATTTCGCTCTGCGCGGCGGGTCCAGATCACCGCGATCCGCGCGGCGCCGCGATCACCAGCCCCGCAGATCGACGGGCCAGGTCTCGAGCACCTCCGCGTCGGGCGACGCACCCGACGCGAGGAACATCTGCTCGTGATACGCGACCGTCGGGTCGACGTGCGCGGGCCACACGACGACCCGCCCGCCCACGGTGATCGGTTGCTTTGGTCCGGCTTCGAACGAGAACGAGATGTGCTCGTCGGAGCAGAACCAGACGTTCGCGCCGTCGATCGCCGGGTTGCCGTGGTCCATGCCGAGCGCCTTCAACCCGCAGTCGGCGACCGTGCGCGCGCCGCTCACCGACACGACCGTCGCGACGATGTGCACCGCACGCCGGAAGGGGAGCCCGAGCGCGCCGTACGCGGTGTCCATCAGCGCGTAGCTGCCCGCTTGGATCTCGCTGACCCAGATGTTGATGTCGAACGTTCCGGTCCCGCCGCCCGACACGACATCGCCGCCCACCTGCGCGTGCGCCGCGAGCAGCATCGCCATCGAGTGGTCGGTCTTCTCGGTCCGCTCGGTGCGGTCGGCGAGCCCGACGACGTGGCCTTCGTAACCCATCACCCCGCGCACCTCGAGACCGGCCGCACGCGCGTGCTCGGCGATCCGGCCCGCACCGTCGGGTGGGCACCCACACCGCGGCAGGCCGACGTCGATGTCGACGAGCACTTCCTTCAATCCCGCTTTTGCTGCGGCCTGCACCGTCGCGTCGGAGTCGACGGCGACCGTGACACGCGCGTCGAGCTCCGCCATTGCGCGCAGGCGGTCGTGGTCGACCGACTCGTTCGCGAGCAGGAGGTCGTCGCGCAGTCCCGCGGCGGCGAGACCGATGAGCTCGCGCGGTGTCGCACACGTGAACCCCGCATGACCGACCGCCCGTTGCTGCTTCGCGAGCTCGGTGCACTTGTGTGCCTTCACGTGCGGTCGCATGCGGTCGCCCGGGAGCGCGGCGGCCATCGTCGTCAGGTTGTGCTCGAGCGCGGTCGCGTCGACCACGAGCGCGGGCGTGGGCAGGTCGCCGACGAACATGCGTGGGACTATGGCATGTCGTGAGCCCCGTCAGCGCGGAAGATCGTCCACCGGTCTCGACCGACTACCACACCGCCGATCTCCCGGCGACGCCGACGCGTGACTTCCTGATCCCCGCGACCCGTTGGGTCGAGGCGCCTGAATCGCTGCGCACGCTCGGCGCGGAGTTCGGTGTCGAGCTCGTCGCGTACAAACGACGAATCAAGCGCTTCCTCCTGTGGCGGGCCGGCCCCGCCCGCGGCGCCGACGCCTGCTACATGGCGATCGCGGCCGACGACCTGTCCGAGCAGTACACCTTCCGCCTCTTCCCCGACGGCACCGGACGCGGTGCCGGCCCCGACGGCGTCGCGCAGTCCCGGTTCCGCACCTGGAAGGAAGCGTTGCGAGACGGGTGACCGGCACCGGGTGCGCGTCGAAGCGTCGCGCGGCTCGCCCGCCGGGCCGTGGCCTCGCTAGCCTGACCGTGGGAGTGATCACTCCCATCGTTCGGACGCGAGGCAGGTAGCGATGGCAGGTCCCGACACCCTGATTGCGCCCGGCGCCGACTGGAAGCCGGGCGAGCGCTCGTTCACCGACATCTCCTACGAGACGGCCGAGGGCATCGCCAAGATCACGATCTGCCGGCCCGAGGTCCGCAACGCCTTCCGCCCGACCACGTTGTTCGAGCTCCGCGACGCCTTCGACGCGGCGCGCGACGACCCGTCGATCGGGGCGATCATCCTCACCGGGCAGGGCCACGAGGCGTTCTGCTCCGGCGGCGACCAGCGGGTGCGGGGTGACGACGGCTATCGCGACGAGCACGGCATCGGTCGTCTCAACGTGCTCGACCTGCAGGTGCAGATCCGCCGGTGCCCGAAACCCGTCGTCGCGATGGTCGCGGGCTACGCGATCGGCGGCGGGCACGTGCTCCACATCGTCTGCGACCTCACGATCGCGGCCGACAACGCGCGCTTCGGCCAGACCGGTCCGCGCGTCGGATCGTTCGACGGCGGCTACGGATCGGGGCTGCTCGCGCGCAGTGTCGGTCAGAAGAAGGCACGCGAAATCTGGTTCCTGTGCCGACAGTACGACGCGAATGCCGCGCTCGATATGGGGCTCATCAACACGATTGTCCCGCTGGCCGACCTCGAGATCGAGACCGTGAGCTGGTGCCGCACGATGCTCGAGCACAGCCCGCTCGCGCTGCGCATGTTGAAGGCCTCGCTGAACGCGGCCGACGACGGCCTTGCCGGCATCCAACAGCTCGCCGGCGACGCGACCCTCCTCTACTACATGAGCGAAGAAGCCCAAGAGGGCAAGAACGCCTACCTCGAACACCGTCGCCCCGAGTTCGAGAAATACCCAAAGAGACCGTGACCATTCGCTCGCTCGTCCCTCGCTCGCCGGCGAGCTTGACGTTCGCTTCGCTTACGCCTGCGCCGCGTGGGAGTGAGTCGCGTTGACGGTTCGGCGTTGACAACCCCCCGAGAGTGGGTGCAGGGGGCGCGGCCGCGGACGTTGGGTGCCGCGGTGGTGCCGGTGGTGGTGGCGACCGCGTTGGCGTCGACCGACGCGCCCACGATCTGGTGGCGGGCCGCCGCCGCGCTCGCCGTCTCGCTCACCCTGCAGATCGGCGTCAACTACGCCAACGACTACTCCGACGGCGTGCGCGGCACCGACACCAACCGTCGGGGCCCGATGCGGCTCACCGCGACCGGGGTTGCCAGCCCGCGTGCGGTGCGCACGGCCGCGGTGATCGCCTTCGCGTGCGCGGCGGTGATCGGCCTCGTCCTGTCGCTCGCGGTCGACTGGCGGTTGCTGCTCGTCGGCGTCGCGTCGATCGCGGCGGCCGCGCTCTACACGGGCGGGCCGCGCCCCTACGGATACTCGGGCCTCGGCGAGGTCGCCGTGCTGTGCTTCTTCGGGATCGTCGCAACGCTCGGTTCGGTCTACGTCCAGCTCGAAGGCATTCCCGCGCCGGCGTGGCTCGCCGCGTTCGCGGTCGGGCTCCCCGCCGTCGCGATCCTGCTCGTCAACAACCTGCGCGACGTCGAGACCGACAAGGTCGCCGGAAAACGCACGCTCGCAGTACGCGTCGGCGCGACGCGAACCCGATCGATGTTCGTCGGTGCGCTCGTCGCCGCGCTGCTCTTCACCGGTGCCCTGGGCGCGGTGCACCCGTGGGCGCTGCTCGGGCTGCTCGCCGCGCCGCTCGCGTTGCCCCCGGTCACGATCGTGCGGCAGCGCTCCGATCCGCCGTCGCTCGTGAAGGCCCTCGTCGCGACCGCGCGGTTCCAGCTCGTGCTCGGCGCGCTCCTCGCCGTCGGTCTCGAGATCTCGCGATGAGCGCCGTCGACGCGTCAGCCGGCGAGCCACTCGACGAGGAACGCCGCCAACGCGGCCGGCTGCTCGAGCGGCAGCGCATGTCCGCCGTCGAGGCACACGCGCGTGAGTGCGGCCGTCGACGTGCACGCGGCTCCCATCGCGTCGTTGATTGCTTCGAACTTCACGTCGGCGCGGCCGGTCACCAGCGCGACCGGCATCTGCAGCTCACCGAGGCGGTCCCACAACGGCTCCTGCGTTCCGGTGCCGAGCGTCCGCAGGCTCGCGGCGAGCTGCGCGGCCGTGTGCGCCCCCGCGCGTTCGGCGAGGCCGACGGCGTCGGAACCGAGCGTTGCGAACAGCGGTTGTGCGAGCCAGTCGCGCAGGAACGGTTCCACTCCGCGCTGCTCGACGTCGAGCGCGAGCCGTTCGTCGCTCGCGCGGCGGGCCGCGCGCTCGGCTGGGTCGGAGAGCCCGGGCGACGCGCTCACGAGCGCGAGCCGCGCGACGAGATCGGGGCGATCGAGCGCGAGGCGGAGGCACAGACGGCCACCCATCGAGTACCCGACGTAGACGCCCGACCCTCCGGCGCTCGCGATGGCCGCCGCGGTTGCGACGAAGTCAGCGGCCTCGGGCACATCGAGCGCGATCGGCTCGTGCCCGGCGGCGCGCAGCGCGCCCGCAGCCGCGTCCCACGCACCCGCGGTCTGCGTGAATCCCGGCACGAGCACGACGCGCGTCACCCGTGCATTCTGACCGCGGGAGCCCTGATCGCCGGTGCCCTCGTCGATGGCCGCTGACCTCGGCGCCGCGTTCGCCACGGCACTCGTCGACGAGTGGGCGCGCGCAGGTGTCACCGACGCGGTGGTCGCGCCCGGCTCGCGGTCGGCGCCGCTCACGCTTGCCCTCGCGCGCGACGGGCGGCTGCGCGTCCACGTCGTGATCGACGAACGTTCGGCCGCGTTCTTCGCGCTCGGGCTCGCGCGCGGTTCGGGCCGTCCCGTCGTCGTGTGCTGCACATCGGGAACCGCCGGCGCGCACTTCCATCCGGCCGTGATCGAGGCCGATCTCTCGGGCATCCCGCTGCTCGTGTGCACGGCGAACCGTCCACCCGAGCTGCTCGACACGGGCGCGGGGCAGACCATCGACCAGCACCACCTCTACGGACGCTCGGTCCGCTGGTTCGCGGCGCCGGGCCCGCCCGAGGCGGTGCCCGGTGACCTTTCGGGCAAGACGGCGGTCTGGCGGTCGGTCGCGGCGCGGGCCGTGGCCGAGACGCTCGGTCCCCCGGCCGGTCCCGTCCATCTCGACCTCGCGTTCCGCGAACCGCTCGCCTCACCACGGGCAGCCTTCGCCGACACCGGTCGGGCCGGCGGCGCGCCGTGGACCGTGTCGCACCGCCCGGAGCGCCGGCTCGCGTCGGCCGGTCTCACGAACCTCGCGAGCCGGCTGCGCGGAGTCGAGCGCGGCCTCGTCGTCGCGGGCTGGGGCGCCGCCGTGAGTGTGCCGACCGCCAGCGCGTTGGCGAGAGCGTTGGGCTGGCCGCTCCTGGCCGACCCGCTCTCAGGGCTTCGCGACGGTCTGCACGCGGTCTCGACGTACGACGCGCTCGTTCGCTCCGAGGCGTTCGCGTCGCGGCATCGACCCGACCTCGTCCTGCGGGTGGGCGCCCCGCTCACCAGCAAGGTCACCACCGCGTGGCTCGACCCGGCGATCGCGCAGATCGTCGTCGATCCCGACGGCCGTTGGCTCGATCCGCATCGCGCGGCTTGCGAACGACTCGCCGTCGACGCCGAACCGCTTCTCGCCGATCTGGTCGAGATGCTCGGACGCGCGACACGCGAGTCGGCGTGGAGCGCCGAGTGGCGCGACGCGGAAGCGTCGGCGCGTGTCTCGGTCGACGCGTGTCTCGACGCCGACGACACGCCGTTCGACGCGCGCATCGCACGCGACGTTCTCGCCGCGGTTCCCGACGGCGGCGCGCTCCTCGTCGCTTCGAGCATGCCCGTGCGCGAGATCGAGTGGTTCGCGGCACCGCGCGGCGGCGTGCGCGTGCACGCCAACCGGGGTGCCAACGGCATCGACGGCCTGATCTCGACCACGCTCGGCATCGCCGCGGGTGCGAACGCGCCGACCGTGGGTTTGCTCGGCGATCTCGCGTGGCTGCACGACGCCAACGGGTTGCTCGCGGCCGGCCGCCTCGCGGCGAGCGGCGTCGACGCGACCTTCGTCGTCCCCGACAACGGCGGCGGTGGCATCTTCCACTTCCTGCCTGCGAGCGCGCTGGCCGAGCTCGACGATCTGTTCGTGACGCCGCAGACCGTCGACGTGGCTGCGGTCGCACGCGCGTACGGGGTGGAGACCACGCGCGTCGAACGCGGGTCGGAGGTCGGACCCGCCGTGCGCGCCGCGCTCTCCGCAGGCGGGGTGCGCCTCATCGTCGTCCCGACCGATCGCCGCACCAACGTCGCGCGCCACGAAACGATCTGGTCCGCGGTGGCCGCCTCGGTCGCGTAGGAGTCACCCAGCGTTTGTTCGGCCGTCAGTACCCGTCAGAGGTACTCAACGCCGAACAAACGAGCCGCATGCGGATGCGACCAAGGGCTTCCGGAGCAGCCGCAGCGCGCGTGGTCAGTGCGGTACAGGGTCGTGACGGCATGCGGATGCGACCAGGGATTCCGGAGCAGCCGCAGCGCGCGTGATCAGTGCGGTACAGGGTCGTGACCGCATGCGGATGCGACCAGTCTTATGGCCGGACGAGGGCCCGGAGCATGGGCTCGAGCTTGGCCTGGGTCTCGGCCCACTCCGCGTCGGGGTCGGAGCCCGCGACGATGCCCGCGCCGGCCAGCAGGCGGGCGCGCTTCCCGTCGAGGGTCGCGCCGCGCAGCGCCACCGCGAACTCGCCGTCGCCCCGGGCGTCGACCCAGCCGACCGGTCCCGCGTACGCGGCGCGGTCGAAACGTTCGAGCCGCGCGATCGCGGCGCTGGCCGCGTCGCGCGGCGCGCCGTTGACCGCGGGCGTCGGGTGCAGCGCGAGTGCGAGATCGACCGCGCTCGAGTCTCGCCGGCGGATGCGGCCCGAGATGCGCGTGGTGAGGTGCGTCACCGACGTGAGTCGCATCGGCTCCGGCTCTCCGACGACCACGCCGTCACACCACCGTGCGAGCTCACCGGCAACGGCGTCGACGACGAGCCGGTGCTCCCTGCTCTCCTTGACCGACGAGACCAGCCGCTCGATCGAACGCCGATCTTCTTCGGGTGACGCGGCGCGCGGCACCGTGCCCGCCATCGGCTGGGAGACGACCTCGGATCCGGTGCGCCGGACGAGGAGCTCGGGTGTCGCGCCGACGAAACCGCCCGACGCGTAGACGAAGCAGTCGGGCTGCGTCGCGCGCAGGCGTTCGATGACGGTGGCCGGCTCGAACGGCGCGTCGGCTTCGATGACGACCTCGCGCGCGAGGACGACCTTCTCCAGATCGTGGCTCTCGATGAGCGCGAGCGCGGCCGTGACCATGGCGTCCCACTCGTCGAGCCCCTGCAGCGCCTCGATCGTGAAACGCCGCGCGATGCGACCGCGCGGCGCCGACGGGGCGGGAGCGAAACGCGTCGCGGGCACGACCGTCGTCGACCATACGTTGCCCGCCGTGTCACGCTCGACAATGCGCGCGGGAACCGTCATGAGGCCCGAACCTTCGAACGGCAACGCTCCGACGGCACGGATGCCTCGCCCGCCGGCGTCGCCCTCGTGCTCGACCGACTGGAGGAACGCAACCGCGTCTCGCGGCTCGACGGTCGCCGCGGTTCCCGCGGTGACGAACTGCCCGCCGTCGGCGAACCACGCGAAGCCGTCGGGCCCGAGCCAGTCGACGAGGTCGACCGGGTCGGTGACGCGGCGCGTCGTCGCGACGACGAGCCCGGGCTCGCGCGCGGCCGTCATCGGGTTCGGCTCGGCGCCGCTGGGTTCACGGCGCGGTTCCACACAGCAGCTGCGCGGCGCCGAGACCGAGGAGCTTGCGGGTGACTCCGACGAAGCCGGAACTGGTCAGGCGCCGGATGAGCTCGTCGGCGGGCGGGAGGTACGCCGTCGAATCGGGGAGGTAGCGGTACGCCGCGCGGTCGGAGAGCAGGCCGCCGATGAACGGCACGACGTGACGGAAGTAGAGGCTGTGGCCGGCGCGGACGACGGCCGACTCGGGCTCGGCCACCTCGAGGAAGGCGAACCGTCCACCAGGCTTCAGCACCCTGACGCACTCGGCGAACAGCGGATCGAGGGCGACGACGTTGCGCAGCGCGAAGCCGCAGGTGATGCCGTCGAACGTGCGGTCGCGCACGGGAAGGAAGAGGCCGTCACCGCGGACGAGCGGGGCGCGGGTTCTTCCCGCGGCAAGCATGCCGGCGGAACGGTCGAGCCCGATGGCACGTGCGCCCGACGTTTCGACCTCCCGGCAGAAGTCGCCAGTACCGCACGCGATGTCGAGGACGCACCCGTCGCCGCGGAGGCCGAGCGAACGCACCGCGGTGCGCCGCCAGCCGACGTCGAGCCCGAGCGTGAGGATCCGGTTGAGCCGGTCGTAACGGGGCGCGATCGTGTCGAACATCGCGTCGACCGCGGCCGCCTTCTCGGCCGGTGCGGGGAGCGTCGTACGCGACTTCAACCCCATTGTTTCAACCCCACTGTGTCTCCAGTCGCCGGCTCGCGGCCGCACTGGCCGCGGCGATCTCGGTCTCGTGCCCGACCGCTTCGAGGTGCTCCTGCGCGACTTCGAGCAGCACGCGGCGGAAGTGGTGCGCGACCACGGTCGTGACCGACGGCAGCAGCACCTCGAAGGCGGCGACGAGTCGGGCCGCCTTCTCTTCGTCGGGAAGGTCGGCGTCGCGCAGCGGTTGGCGCACGTGCTCGTCGAACATCGCAACCGCCTCGCGCGCGATCTCGCGCGTCGCGGCGTGGTGTGCGCGTGCGAGCACGAGCAGTTGATCGAGCGGGAGGCCGGTCTCGACGAGGCGCATGCCGGCCGCGACGACCGCGACGTCGCCGGTGGTGTAGCGCGGTGCGCCTTCGTAGTCGCGTGGCACGAGCAGGCCCTCGTTCGCGACGGCTGCGAGCAACGCGAGCGGGATGTTCGCCCGCACCGCGAGCTCCTCGAGCGAGAGGAACTCCTCCGCGTCTTCCGCACCGGCCGCGAGCACCGCGGCGGCGAGGGGTTCGTCGGTTGCGTCGAGCTCGCCGCGCACGAGCCGGCCGATGAGCGCGAGGGTCAGGCCGCGGCGGCGCAGCTCCCGGATGCGGGCGAGGCGCTCGAGGTGCTCGGGGCCGTAGAAGCCGAGGCGCCCCTCCCGCCGGGGCGCAGGCAGCAGCCGGCGCTTTTGGTAGAAGCGGATCGTGTCGACCGAGACGTCGGCCTCCCGAGCCAGCTCCTCGACCCGCCACTCACTCGCCATGAGGCGATCTTAGGAGCAATCACTCCCATGTTTATTCGCTCGCTCGTCCTCGCGTGCTTCGCGTACATTGCCGCGATTGCGCCCCTCGCTCACTGGCGAACTCGACGCTCGCTCCGCTCCCGCCTTCGTCGCGTGCGAGTGGGCGTGTTCCGGGGGTCAGGTGGTCTTCGCCTAACTACTTTTCCAGACCGGCTTGCGCTTCTCGGCGAAGGCGGTGGCGCCCTCGATGGCGTCGCCGGCGCGGAAGACGTCGACCGAGAGCTCGTCGTTGCGCTTCCAGGCGGCGGCCTCGTCGAGGTCGACGGCCTCGCGGACGAGCTGGCGGGAGATGCGCACTGCGATCGGTGAGTTCTCACCGATGCGGTCGGCCAGCGCGACCGCCTCGTCGAGCACCTGCTCCGCGGGGACGACCCGGTTCACGAGGCCCAGCTCGAGCGCCCGCTGTGCCGAGATCGGGTCGCCGGTCATCGCCAACTCGAGCGCGATCGCGAGCGGGACCCGTTTCGGCAGCCGGATGAGCGCGCCCGCGGCCGCGATGAGGCCGCGCTGCACCTCGGGAACGCCGAAGCGCGCGGTGTCGGCGGCGACGACGAGGTCACACGAGAGCACGATCTCGAACCCGCCGGCGAGCGCGGGACCGTTGACCGCGGCGACGAGGGGCTTGGGGAAGTCGCGCGTCACGAGCCCCGCGAACCCGCCGGGCGCGTTGGCGATGTCGCCGGCGCGTCCCGAAGCCACGACCTTCAGGTCGGCGCCGGCCGAGAACACCGGGCCCGTGCCGGTGACGACGACCGCGCGGATGGCGGGATCGTCGGCCGCGGCGTCGAGCAGCGCAGCCATCGTCTGACTCACTTCGGGGCTGATCGCGTTGCGCGCCTCCGGCCGGTTGAAGCGCAGGATCTCGACCTGCCCGCGTCGCTCGTGCTCGACGACTGCCATCACGTCCCCCTCGTGCTGATTCCTACTGCCAACCCCTGTGCGCCGGGCGCAACCTAGTTCCGCTCACAAGAGGACGGGAGCGACGGCCTCGTCGAGCGCGCTCGTGTAACCGGGCCGCACGATGCACACGATGACGAGCGCCGCGAGCATGAGCACCGCGGAGCCCGCCGTCACGGTGCGCAGCCCGAAGTGGTCGGCCAGCAGACCCTGGACCGCGGCGCCGAGCGGGTACAGCGTGCCGAGCACCACGCTGTTGAGCGAGAGGACGCGCCCGCGGAAGGCCGCGGGCGATCGCTGCTGCGCGATCGTCGTGAAGCACGAGAGCGACGTGAGGTACAACGAGCCGACCACGAGGATCGCGAGGGCTGACAGCGGCAGGTCGGGAGCGACCGCGTAGAAGATCAGGGCGACGGGAACGAGCGTCACCGATCGCACCATGATCCACCGCATCCCGAAGCGCCGACCGAGGGGTCCGATCGCAAGTGCCGCGGTCACGGCGCCGACGCCCTGCGCGGTGACGAGCACCGAGGTCCCGGTCTTTCCGGAGTCGAGCACCTTGATCGCCATCGCGGGAATCAGTGCGATGAAGGGCGCGGCGAACAGCATGCTGAGGCACATCGTCTGGATGACGATGCGCAGCCCCGGATCGGCGCGCACGAACGCGATGCCACCGCGGATCGCGGCACCGATCTTCTCGAGGCGCGCGTCTGGCGACGGGCGCGGCAGGGTGATCAGCAGCAGCACGAAGATCACGGCGAAGAAGCTCACGGTGTTCGCGCCAAGCGCCCACGGCACGCCGCCGAGCGAGATGGCGATGCCGGCGAGCAGCGGTCCGATCACGCGCCCGAGGTTCCACTGCGCGGAACCGAGCGCGATCGCGCCGGGCAGGTCTTCGATCGGAACCAGGTCGGGAATCAGGGCCTGATACGCGGGGAACCCCACCGCGGCCGCGCACCCGCTGCCGAACGCGACGAGGACGACGACGTAGGGCGCGGGGTTGCCGATGACCATGAGTGTCGTGATGAGACCGGCGAAGAAGGTCTGCACTGACGTGGTGATGAGCAGCACCACCTTGCGGGGCATGCGGTCCGCGATCGCGCCGCCGACCGGGCCGATGAACGCCGTCGGTACGAACGTGGCCGCCGCGACGAGGCCCGGCCACACCGCCTGTCCGGTGCGACTGGTCACGTAGTAGCCGAACGCGACCGTCTCCATCCACGTGCCGATGTTGCTGACGAAGGCGCCCGACCAGAACAGCGCGAAGTCGCGGTGCCGGAACGGCGCGAACGACTCGAACTGCAGGAACCTCGGCGCTTTCACGGTCGCGGCCCCGCTCTACGGCCAGACCGGCGGACGCTTCTCGAGGAACGCCGTGATCCCCTCGCGCGCCTCGGGGAGCGCGGCGTTCGCGCTCATCACCGGTGCCGCGACCGCGTACGCGTCGTCTTCGCGAAGCGAGTCCTGCGCGTAGAACGCGCGCTTGCCGAGCGCGACGACGGTCGGGCTCGAACGAGCGATGCGCGCCGCGAGCGCGTCGACCGCGGTGTCGAGCTCCTCGGGTGGCACGACCCGGTTCACGAGGCCCCACGCGGCCGCGGTCGGCGCGTCGATCGGATCGCCGGTGAGCAGCATCTCGAGCGCGCGCTTGCGTCCGATCGCGCGTGCGATCGGAACCATGGGGGTCGAGCAGAACAGGCCGATGTTCACCCCGGGAGTCGCGAAGCGGGCGTCGGAGGCGGCGACCGCGAGGTCGCTCGCGGCCACGAGCTGGCACCCGGCCGCGGTCGCGATGCCGTGGACGCGCGCGATCACCGGCTGGGGGATCTCGTGTACGGCGGTCATGAGCTCGACGCACGTGTCAAAGAGCTCGGCGTAGAAATCGTCGGGCCGACCGACCATCTCCGAGAGGTCGTGCCCGGCCGAGAACGCGGGTCCCGCGCCCGCGATCACCACGACCGCGACGCGCGTGTCGTCACCGATCCGGCGCAGTTCGCGCAGCAGCTCGCGCATCGCGTCGAGCGAGAGCGCGTTGCGGCGCTCGGGACGGTTGAGGGTCAGCCGCGCGACGGTGGTGTCGGCGTCGATGTCGACGAGGAGCGTTGCCTCCGTCATCCCGGAACCACCTCCCGCACTCTTGGTTGCGCAGTCCCGCCGAGCGGTTCGAGCTCGACGATCGGATCGAGACGCCCCGCGAAGCGCCGCAGGCTTCGGAGGACGGCCCGGCCGGTCAACACGATGAGGATCGCGTTGGCTGCGGCACCGGCCGCGTCCCACGCGAACGACGACGCGACGTAGAACGCCCAGTAGTGGTGCAGCGTCTCGCCGGCCGACAGGTGCGGTGAGTACGAGAGCGCGCCGCCGTCGACCTGGAACGGCCAGAACCACAGGTTGAGGATCGCGCCATAGATGAACGCCCACGCCCAGCCGTAGGCCGCGAGCACGCCGACCTCGGCGCTCGGTGCCAGCCGGCGGGTGAAACGGCCGAGTAGTCCCGCTCCCGCGCCCATCCAGCTGAGGGCGAGCATCTGGAACGGGAGCCACGGCCCGATGCCGCCGGTGATGACCGCGGAGACCGCCATCGCGAGCAGGCCGAGCAGCAATCCGAAGCGGGGACCGAACGCGACCCCGGCGAGGATCACGAGGAAGTAGATCCCGTTGCCGCCGCCGGGGAGCGCGAGCAGTCGCATGAGTCCGGCGGCCGCGCTGAGCACGCCGAGCATCGCGACGGTGGTGCCCGTCATCGTTCCCTGCCGCACCTCGAGCGCGACCGCGGCGACGACCGCGGCTCCGACGAGTGCGGCCCACAACGGTGCGTCGCCCGAATGGGCCTGGTTGGGGAGTGCGTGGCCGGCGAGGAAGAACGGCCAGAGGAACGCAGCCGCGCCCACGACGACGACGAGCGCGTAGACGAGCACCGGACGAACGCGGGTGAGGTTCACGCGCCCGGACCTCGCGTCGCGGCCGCGACGGCGGCAAGGCTGCGCGCCACCTCGTCGACGGTGAGGAACGGAGGCAGCACCCGTACGACCTGCGGAGCGAAGAGCGAACCCGACAGCACATCGCGCGCCGGCCCGTCGGCGACGATGTCGCCGTCGCCGATCACGACCGCGCGCGACGCGCTCCGCGCCGCGAGCTCGACGTCGTGAGTGGCGAGCACGACCGTGCCGCCCTGCTCGGCGTGCGTACGGATCGCGGCTTCGAGCGCCGCGCGCGACATCGCGTCCATGCCGCGCGTCGGCTCGTCGAGCAGCAACACCTCGGCGCCGCCGACCGCGACGGCCGCAATCGCGACGCGCTGACGTTCACCGCCGGACAGGCTGCGCGGATGCCGGTCGCGCGCGTCGAGGAGATGCAGGCGCTGCAACCAGATCTCGACCGCCTCGGGATCGCGGCGGTCAAGGAGGCGCAGGGTCGCGGTGAGCTCTTCGGCGACGGTCGACGCGAAGAGCAGGCTGTTCGGGTCTTGCGGCACGTACGCGATGCGGGTCGACTTCGCGCGCGCGCTCGTGCCGCCGGCACTGCGGAGGAGTCCCGCGCGGGTGCGGAGCAGCTTGGTCTTGCCGGAGCCGTTGCGGCCGAGGAGCGCCACGATCTCGCCTTCCGCGAAGTCGATGTCGATGCGCTGCAACACGGAGTGGCCATCGATCGCGACGCTCAGCCCGCGCGCGCTGATGACCGTCGGTCCGTGCGCCGGGTCCGCGGGCGCGGGCGGCACGAGGGGCGGTGCGCCGGCGGCCGCGTGGGTGCGTGCATCGCGCACGGTCAGCGGCAAGGGCGTCCACCCGAGGAGCCGGCCGAGGTGCGTGACCGGCGGCGCGCCCTCGTAGTCGGCGAGCATCGCTCCGGGTGAGCCGGTCGCCGCGATCGCACCACCGGCCACGAGCACCGCGCGGTCGGCCAGTGGCGCCGCCCGCTCGAGCCGGTGCTCGGCGAGCACGATCGTCGTCCCGAGATCCGCGTTGAGGCGGGCGAGCGCGGCGAGCACGTCGTCGGCGCCCTGCGGGTCGAGCTGCGACGTCGGTTCGTCGAGCACGAGGACTGCGGGAGCGGACGCCAGCGCGCCGGCGATCGCGCAACGCTGACGTTCGCCGCCCGAAAGGGTCGCGGGCGAACGGTCGCGGAGGTGCGCGATCGCGAGGGCGTCGAGCACCTCTTCCACGCGCCGCCGCATCGCGCGTGCATCGGTACCGAGGTTCTCGAGCACGAACGCGAGGTCGGTCTCGACGTGGTCGACGACGAACTGGGCTTCCGGATCCTGATGCACGAAGCCGACGAGGTCGGCGAGCTCGCGCGGACGGTGCGTGCGCGTCGAGCGTCCGCCGACGTGAACCGAGCCCGAGAACCGTCCGCCCGACGAGTGCGGGACCAGCCCGTTCGCGCAGCGCAACAGCGTGCTCTTGCCCGAGCCCGAACCGCCGATCACGAGCACGAGCTCACCCGCGGCGACGTCGAGGTCGATGGCGCGCAGCGCAGGCGGCCCTTCGGGATACGCGAAGCCGGTGCCCTCGTACACCAGCGTTCCCGCCGCGGCCGGCGCGTGCCTGATCGGCGCGGACGTCACGACACCGCCCTTCCGACGCACGCCGGCGTCGTGAGCGCGAGGAGCATGACGACGACGAGCGGATGGAACGGCGGCAGCGACGTCCCGGTCGGCACCCACGTGAGCGAGTGGTCGCCGAGTGAGCTGATCACCGCCAACCCGAGCGGGGCGACGAGCACCGCGGCCATGACGCGACCGTCGAGCGCGGTCAGTCGGCGCGGCCGGTAGCGCACGCGCTTGGCGGCTGACGACGCGCTCGCGATCGCGGTGATGACGAGCATGAGTCCGATGCCGCCCGAGATCGCGGCGGCCAGGTGCGCGCCCCCGACGAGCGCGACGAACGCGCCGCCGAGGCCGAGCAGGCCGCCGAGGGTCGCGACGGCCGCGATGCGCTCACCGCGTCCGGACGGGCGGTGTCCGAAGCCGCGCGCGTCCATCGATTCGGCCAGCGCGACGGCGCGTTCCATTCCGCTCTCGAGCACCGGCACCGCGTGGCGGACGAGGCGGCCGCGGCGCACGATGACGCCACCGGTGCGCGCGCGATCGCTCTCGCGCGACGCGCGCAACGCGGCGAGGGTCGAAGGCACGAACGCAAGCGCGATCGTGACGACCAACCCGAGCTCGTGGAACGCGCGCGGCGTCGACTGCAACACCTCGTGATGGGAGACGACGGCGTTCCACGCACCGAACACCGCGATGACCACGACGATGACGAGCGCGTCGGCCACCGCCTGCCCGAGCACTTGGCGTTCGAGCGTGCCGCCGACGCGGAAACCCCCGAGGATGCGCGGGAGATCGATGTGCGGAACCGTTGCGAGCGGCGTGCCGATCCCGTGCGTCGTCGCCACGGTAAGCACCACCCGGAGCAGTCCGAAGCCCGCGCCGAGCGCGACGAACAGCGGGAACGCGCGCGCGAGACCCGTCCGGCGGCCGTGCACTTCGACGACGAGCACCGTCACGAGCAGGATCAGGCTCGCGTAGAGCACGTTGGGCGCGAGTTGCACCGACACGACCGCGGCCGCAGCCCAGACGATCCACGTTGCCGCGTGCAACGGGGGGCGGTCCGACGCGGACAGATCGGACGACGGGACAGCGGCGGGCACGGTGTCCAGCATCGCGCGCCGCGTCGAGATCGAACCGGGGGGTAGCCTCGCCGGCAGACAAGGTCACGCGCGACTCTTGCGTGTGGTCCTCCGAGAGGAGGACGGGGGAAGCCGGTGCGAGACCGGCGCTGACCCGCAACTGTGAGCGCCTTCCGGGGCGCGAGCCAGGATGCCCACCGTGTCCGCCGGCCCACGCCGGTCGAATCCACCTGAGGCCACCCCCGCGGCGGCCGGTGACAGGGCCCTCGAGGTGCGGGGCTCGCGGAGGATCCATGGACAGCATTGGGAACGTCTCGGGCCGGGTTCGTCGGGCCGTCGTCGCGCTGCTCGCGGCGCTGTCGGTTGTTGCGGGCGGCGTCGGTCTCGGGCTCGCTGCGGTTCCGGCTCAGGCCGCCACCGCGCACCGTGCCGCGGTCGTCGTGTACGTGAACGGGGCCGTCCACACGGCGAAGGTCACGTTCACGGGCGACTCGATCAGCGGTCTCGACGCGCTGAACGACGCGGGGTTCGCACCACTCGCGCGGGTCTTCGGCGGCAACGGCGGCGCGGTGTGCGCGCTCGAAGTCGGCGGAACGACGATCGGATGCCCCGCCGACAACTCGTGCCTCACCTGCGCGGAACCGTCGTACTGGGCCTACTTCCGCGCGCTCGCGGGCGCGACGACGTACACGTATTCGTTGGGCGGGGCCGGGAACACGCAGGTGCACGACGGCGATGTCGAGGCGTGGGCGTGGGGAACCGGTTCGAAACCGACACCGTTCGTCTCGTTCGCCGATGTGTGGGCGCCGAGCGACCCGCCCCCGACGACGCGGCCAACGACACCGCCGACGAGCCCGGCAAAGCCGACCGTGACCCAGCCGACCCGCACGACGGTCAGCGCGCTCGGTCCCGCGCCCACCGTCGCGTCGACGTCGGTGCCCTCGCGGTCGCCCGACTCGTCGAGCGTGACCACGGTGACGCCGTCGTCCACGAAGGAATCGGGGTCGGCGACGACCGGCACGGATCCGACCAAGGCCAACCCGGTCGGCGCCTCCGGGTCGAAGAGGGTTGCGACCGCGCCGGTCGTCGCCCGCAAGAACGGCGGATCGCCCTTCGGGATCGTCGGCTTCGCCGCGATCCTCGCGGTCCTCGTCGCCGCCATCGTCTTCGCCCGCCGCCGTCGCTCCGCCGCCTCCGGGTCGGCGATGTGACCCTTGGCACTCGTCGTTGACCGCGCCGGCGGGCGTTGGTATAACACTGTGATACCAGTCTGCGAGAGGGAGCCCCGATGGTCGCGATCACCAACCCGTTCCTGCTCGGCAACTACGCCCCGGTGCACGACGAGGTCACCGACGACCACCTCGCGGTGACCGGCTCGATCCCGCGTGAGCTCTCCGGGCGTTACCTGCGCATCGGTCCGAACCCGTACGCGATGCCGGAAGGGCCGTACCACTGGTTCGTCGGCGACGGCATGGTGCACGGCGTCGAGCTGCGCGACGGCAACGCGTCGTGGTACCGCAACCGGTGGGTGCGCACCGCGCCGATCACGCAGGCGACGGGCGAGCCGGCGGCGTCGGGGCCGACACCGCCGATGTACGACTCGAGCAACACCAACGTGGTCGGTCATGCCGGTCGCATCTTCTCGTTGACCGAGGGCGCGATTCCGTACGAGCTTTCGCCCGAGCTCGACACGATCGGTCGCAACGACTTCGGCGGTCCGTTGCCCACCGGGTTCACCGCGCATCCGAAGACCGATCCGGTCACCGGCGAGATGCACGGCTTCGCGTACTCCTGGGCCGACCCGAATCTCATCTACCACGTCATCGACGCGTCCGGCCGGTTGGTTCGGAGCGAGCCGATCACGGTCGGCGGGCCGACGATGATCCACGACTTCGCGCTCACGCGCACGCACGTCGTGTTCTTCGATCTGCCGGTGGTGTTCGACATGAAGATGGTCGAGCAGGGCCTCAGCATGCCGTACCGCTGGGACGACGACTATCCCGCGCGCGTCGGCGTGATGCCGCGCGACGGGGGAGACGCCGACGTCGTGTGGTCGGATGTCGAGCCGTGCTACGTGTTCCATCCGATGAACGCGTACGACGACGGCGACACGGTCGTGGTCGACGTCTGCCGGCACCCGACGATGTTCAAGCGGAGCACCGAAGGCCCGAACGACGGCGGCACGCCGACGCTCGACCGCTGGACCATCGACAAGGCCGCGGGCAAGGTGCGCGAAGAACGACTCGACGACCGCGGGAGCGAGTTCCCGCGCGTCAACGAGACGTTGCTGATGTCGCAGCACCGTTACGGCTACGCGGTCGAGGTCGTCACGTCGAAGACCGCCTTCGACACCGCGGCGCTGCTCAAGCACGACCTGCGTGCCGGAACCAGCGATGAGCACCGCTTCGCCAACTCCGGCCAGCCGGGTGAGTTCGTCTTCGTGCCGGCCGCCGGCGCGACGTCGGAAGACGACGGCTACCTCATGGGCTACGTGTACGACCCGACGCGCGACTCGAGTGACTTCGTCGTGCTGAACGCGGCCGAGATCGCCGCCGAGCCCGTCGCGACCGTGCACCTCCCGCAGCGCGTGCCGTTCGGCTTCCACGGCAACTGGGTCGCCGACTGACCGTTCGTATCGCCGCTCGTCAGACGCGCGCGTCGGCGAGCCAGTCAGGCCAGATCGGATCGAGCTGGTCGAGCGCGGCCGTCGTCAGTGCGACCATGTCGGTATCGGGTTGGCCCGCGGCCCAGATCGGGACGAGGGTCTTGGTGGTACCGACGAGCGCGCCCGCGACGATGGCGATCTGCAGCGCCCGTTCGGGCCCGACGCGCCCGCTTGGAGTGAAGAGCGCGACGTAGCGCTCGTACCACTCGTCTTCGCTTCTGCCGTTGTAGCCCCGCAGCGACGGAGTGGCGAGCAGCACGGCGTAGGCCGGCAGGATCTGGTGCGCGTGCGCCTGGATGTGCTCGGCGACGCCCAGCAGAGCTCGACGGCACCGTGCTCGCTGGGTCTCGCCCGGCCGCGCGTCGCCGACGTGGTCGTTGAAGTGCACCAGCCACCGTTGCGGGTGTTCGAAGACCAGATCGTCCTTGCTGGGAAAGTGGCGGTACGCGGTGCGCCGGGAGACGCCCGCGGCCTCGGCGACCTCCTCCATGGTCGTCTCCGCGAAACCCCGCTCCGCGAACAGCGCGAGGGCCGCGTCGGCGATGACGCCGCGCGTCTGCTCGTGGCGCCGCTCGATCAAAGTTGGCATGTCATGCAATGTTGACACGTTGTGCCTTCCACTGGCAAGCTGACCCGCATGAGCACCGCACAGCGAGTCTTTCTGGCGTACGGGATCGTGATCTTGATGGTGGGGTTCGTGCTCGGCACGGTGCTGGGGATGCTGCGGGCGAAGTCGCCCGCGATCCGCTCCCTCGCTACGGCCCACGTCGAGACCCTGATGCAGGCGGCCACGGCGTTCGGGCTGGCGTTCGCCGTCGGCGCGGTCGGCTTCAGGTCGACGGGAGCCACGTGGGGAGCCGGGCTCCTCGTCGCCGGGTTGGCCCTGCAGGCGGCCGGCGTCACGCTGAACTGGATCACGACGACCACCGACCAGTTCGCCGAGCGCTCACCCGGCTTCATGCTCAACTCGTTGAGCACGTTCGTGATCTGGCCCGGCCTGCTCATCACGGCCTTCGGCATCCTCACCAACCTCTGACGCCCGTGCGTGCCGCGCGACACTCGCACGATGGCAACCCTGCGCAACGACCCGTACCTGCGGTGCAACTTCCTGGTCGACATCGGCACGGGAGTGCCGATCAGCTGTCACGAGGTGGTCCTGCCCCGTGGCGTCGTCGACGTCGTCGCGTACCGCAACGGCAATGACAAGGCCGAGCAGGCGCGCCAGATCCCGGGCTTGCATCACACCGAGAACGTCGTGCTCAAGCGGGGAGTGAACGGCTCGCTCGACCTGGCCAAGTGGTACCGCGCCACGACGGAGGGCGGCAGCGACTTCCGCAATGTCAGCGTCACCCTGCTCGACGAGACGGGCGTCGCGGTCCTCGGCTGGAAGGTGTTTCGCGCGTTCCCGGCGGCATACGGCTTCGAGCCGCTCGACGCGACGTCGAGTGACCCGGTCGTCGAGATCCTCGAGCTCGCGTGCGACGGCTTCGAGCTGGAGTGACGCGCGCTCGACCTGCGCGCGCGGGCGGGGTATCCCTAGACTTGACCTTTCGGTCAAGTTTTGCGGAGGGGTGATCCGTGGCGTCCGACGAAGAGCGCGACGAGCAGCGTGTCGACGAGAAGCGCGTCCTCGAACTGTGCGAGCAGCTCCTCGCGGAGCACGACCCGGCGACGACCCGGCCCGAGGTGTTCCTCGGCGCCCAGTTCGACCTCGGGCTCGCCTGGGTGCACTTCCGCGAAGGTGACGGCGGCCTCGGCCTCTCTCCGAGCGTCCAGAACGTCGTGAACGCGCGCCTCAACCAGGCGAAGGCTCCGAGCCCGTACGGCCGCGACCCCATCGGCTACGGCATGGGCGCGCCGACGGTCGCCACCCACGGCAGCGAGATCCAGCGCAAGCGCTACCTGCGTCCGCTCTTCACGGGCGAGGAGATCTGGTGCCAGCTCTTCAGTGAGCCCGGCGCGGGCAGCGATGTCGCGGGCCTCTCCACGCGTGCCGTGCGCGACGGCGACGAGTGGATTGTCAACGGTCAGAAGGTCTGGACGACGCTCGCGCACATCTCGCGGTTCGGCATGCTCATCGCGCGCACCGATCCCGACGCGCCGAAGCACAAGGGCCTCACCTATTTCGTCGTTGACATGAAGGCACCGGGTGTCGAGGTCCGGCCGCTCGTGCAGATCACGGGCGAGGCCGAGTTCAACGAGGTGTACTTCACCGACGTGCGCATCCCCGACGACGAGCGCCTGAGCGACGTCGGGGAGGGCTGGCGCGTGTCGATCACCACGCTCATGAACGAGCGGGTGTCGATCGGCGGCACCGTCAACCCGCGGGGGAGCGGCCTGATCGCGACCGCGGTGCACGCGTGGAGCGGCACCGATCGCACCGATGCCGTCGCCCGCGACCGCCTGGCCAAGCTCTGGTGCGAGGCCGAGGCACTGCGGCTCACCAACATCCGGGCCTCGCAGAACCGCAAGCGGGGAACGCCCGGGCCCGAGGGCTCGGTCGCGAAGCTGATGATGGCCGAGCTGAACCAGCGCATCGGGAGCTTCGTCGTCAACCTGCTCGGCCCGAAGGGCGCGTTGTACGACGGCTACACCTTCGAACGGCCCCGCCACGCCCTCGACCTGAGCACGCCCGTGAAGGCGTTCCTGCGGGTGCAGGCCAACTCGATCGAGGGCGGCACGTCCAACATCATGCGCAACATCCTGGGTGAGCGGGTTCTCGGCCTTCCCGGGGAGCCGCGGGTCGACAAGGACCAGCCCTGGAGCACCGTCCCGCGGAGCTGAGTCCTTCGCCCTCACTCTTTCGGCGCCGATGCCGATGAAAGAGGGTGGCGCGACGGACGAATCATGCTGACGCGCCCCGAATCCGGGCTCTCGCGGTGCTGCTGGTCGTGCTCGCGATGACCCTGGGGAGCGTGGTGGCGGCCGCGGCCGCGCCGACCACGACGACCACCGCGCCGGGATCGACCACCACCACGGTTCCCGGCTCCACGGCGCCGGCCCCGCCGACGACCGTGGCCGAGCTCCCGCCGCCCCCGCCGTTCCCTCCCGGCGACGACTTCGGCCGGCTCCTGCTCCTGCACCGACGTGACGCGCAGGCCGCGCTCGCGACCGCAACGAACGACATCGTCGGCGGGACCCAACTCGTCGCGGTGACATCGGATCATGTGAAGGTGGCGAAGAGCGCGCTCGTGCAGGCGCGCGCGCACGCGAAGGAGGTGCAGCTCAAGCTCGTGGCGGTCCACGAGCAGATCAAGGAACTCGCGGTCGACGCGTACATGATGGGATCGAGCCCCAACTTCACGGGCATGCTCGACTCGATCAATTCCGCGCACGACGTCGTGCAGCTGCAGCGAAATCTCACGTTCGTGCACAGCTCCAACGACCGCCTCTTCGAGCTCGTCGACATCGAGAAACGCGAGCAGCAGCAAGCAGCCGGACGCGTTCACGACGCGACCAACGCGCTGACGATCGCGATCGACGACAATCGCAACGCCATCGCGAGCCTGAGTGACGCGCAGAGTCGCAAGGCGACGGCGATCGCCGACATCGCGCAGGCCGCGCGCGACGAAGCCCGCTTCTTCGACGACGCGACGACGTCGGCGAGCCCGATCATGGGGCCGAGCCGGTTGACGGCCGATGATCTCGTCGCCTACATCGCATCGCTCGGTCTGCATCCGCACCTCACCGTGCCGTTGCGCACGCTCGCCGGCTACTACATCTCCGAAGGCAATGCCGAAGGCGTGCGCGGCGACGTCGCGTTTGCGCAGTCGGTGCTCGAGACCGGTGCGTTCATGTACCCGGGGCACGGTCTCGTGCTCCCGACCGACAACAACTACGCGGGCATCGACGCGTGCGACAGCTGCAGCCACGGCGATGCCTTCGCGTCGGCGTTGCTCGGCGTGCGCGCGCAGATCCAGCTGCTGCGCATCTACGCGGACCCCTCGTTGAAGAAGATCAGCGACTTCCCCGATCCCGTCGCGCTCCTGCACGAACAGCACCTGCGCTCGACCGGCTTCGCGAAGACGTGGTACTCGCTCGGCGGGCGCTGGGCCACCGGAGCGAACTACGGCTTCCACATCTACGACATCTATGAGCACATGGTGTCGCTGGCGAATCATCCGCCGCCGGTTTCGTAGCGCTCCTCGACGCGTGGCTTGCTACCGGTCAAGCTCTGCGCCGTGGACTCGTTCGAGACGGAGCTTGCCGACCTCGCGGCGCGGGGAGTCTTCGACACCAACGCGCCCGACGCGCGCGAGCGGCAGGCGCTGTTGGAGTTCCTGCTCGGCCTCGGCGCGACGCCGCAGGACATTGCCGACGCGGGCGACATGGTCTCCGTGGTCGCATCGACCGTCATCCTGCACGGAGGCGGGGAACGCTTCGTGCGAGCCGAGGCCGCGCAGCGCGCCGGTATGTCGGTGGATGCGGCGATCCGCTTCGGGCGCGCCGCCGGGCTCCCGGATCCCGGTCCCGACTCGGCCGTGTACGGCGACGACGACGTCGGGTTGCTGCGGATCTTCGATGCCGGGGCGCAGCTGTTGGGTACCGACGCGACCATGCAGCTGGTGCGGGTCATCGGATCCGCGCTCGCGCGCATTGCCGACGCCGAGGTGGCCACCTTCCTGACCAACGTCGGCGGTCCCTTGATCGAAGCCGACCCGTCGGGTCTCGAGCTCGCGAAGGCCAACGCGGCGGCCGCGACCCTGCTGGTCGAGGCCGGTCACGCGATCGACGTCCTGCTGCGCCGGCACGTCGAAGCCGCACAGCGACCATTGATGCCCGGCGGCCAGGACACGGTCGCGATCGCGGTGGGGTTCGCGGATCTGGTCGGTTCGACGGCGCTGGGCGAGGAGCTGTCGATCGCGGAGCTCGGGCGGGTCATTGCCGAGTTCGATGAGCGGGCCGTCGACACGATCGTCGACGCCGGTGGCCGAGCGGTGAAGTTCAACGGCGACGACGTGATGTTCGTCGCACCAGACCCCGCGGCGGGCTGTGAGATCAGCCTGCAACTCGCGGCGCGGTTCTCGAACGACGCCCGGCTGCCGCCGGTTCGCGTCGGGCTCGCGTTCGGCGACGTCCTCACACGCGACGGCGACTACTTCGGACCGGTGGTCAACCTCGCCGCTCGAATCATTCAGCTCGCGGCGCCATCGGAAGTGGTCACCGCCGCGGGAGTGAAGTCGGCACTCGCCGACCTCGACGCGTTCACGTTCCGCTCGCGCGGCGCCCAGCACCTCCGCGGTATCCGCGAGGCGACCGAGGTCTTCACCCTCGAGCGTCGCGCGAAGGGCGCATGACGGTGGCGACCTTCGTGCCCGGACTCGAGCTGAGCCGCTCGTTCTACGACGAGGTGGTCGGCCCGATCGTGGGCACACGGCCGCACGCCGCCGCGCTGCTGGGGTACGGCTCCGATGTGATGGGGTTCGACACCGAACGGTCGACGGACCACGGTTGGGGCCCGCGTCTCCAACTCCTGTTCGCCGACGACCACGCACCCGAAGACCTCGGCGCGGTGCGGCGCGCCCTCCACGAGCAACTGCCCGACGAGCACGGCGGCTGGCCGGTGCGGTTCGGCTGGGACGACACCCCGGTGCAGCATCACGTTGCCGTCGTCACCACTCGCGCGTTCTTCGATCACTGGCTGGGCTACGACCCTCGCGCCGGGCTCGATGCGCTCGACTGGATCTCGACGCCGGAGCAATTGCTGATCGAGATGACGCGGGGCGGTGTGTTCCACGACGACCTCGGTGATCTCACGCGCGTGCGCGCCGAGCTCTCCGAGTACCCGAGCGAGGTGTGGTTGTGGCTGCTCGCGTGCCAGTGGCGCCGTCTCGATCAAGAGGAACCGTTCGTCGGTCGCACCGCGGAGGTCGGCGACGATCTCGGCAGCCGCGTGCTCGCCGCGCGTCTCGCGCGCGACGTCATGCTGCTCTGCTTTCGTTTGGAACGCGAGTACGCGCCCTATCCGAAGTGGTTCGGAGCCGCGTTCGCGCGCCTCGATGCCGCGGCCGAGGTCGGCGCCGCGCTCACGCGCGCGCTCCGAGCCGACGCGATCGTTGACCGCGAAGCCGGCCTCGTCGACGCGTACGAGGCGGTCGCGCGCCGACACAACGCGTTGGGAGTCACCGACCCGGTCGATGCGACCGCGCGTCAGTTCTACGGACGACCGTTCCGGGTGTTGGGTGCGGGGCGGTTCGTCGACGCGTGCCTCGCGAAGGTGACCGATGCGCAGCTGTGTCGATTGCCGCTGATCGGTGGCGTCGACCAATGGTCGGACAACACCGATCTGCGCAGCAAGCCGCCGGTGTTCCGCCGGGCGCGCAGCCTCTACGGGCCACAGGAGCAGTCGCAACGGGCCTGACCCGTACGGGACGACTCGGTGAAGCGCATGCGAATGCGACCATGTGATGCCGTACGCTCCGAAGTGGTGGCCTCCGATCTCCCCCTCATCTCGGCGCGCGCGCTCGTCAAGCGGTTCGGTGCCTTCGTCGCGGTCGACGGCATCGACTTCGACGTGCAGCGAGGCGAGGCGTTCGGGTTCCTCGGTCCGAACGGTGCGGGCAAGAGCTCGACCATGCGCATGATCGGCTGCGTGTCGCCGGTGACCGACGG
>JBBSEC010000024.1:0-45064 GCA_038240075.1 Acidimicrobiia bacterium | reverse complement strand
GTGGATCTCGTTCTCGCAGGGGCGACTGGCCGACGCCGAGAGCCGGCTCAACGAATCGGCCGAGCGCTTCGCCGAGCTCGGCGACTGGGGCGGGCTCGGGTGGGCGCTCGGGCTGCTCGCGTTCGCACGGTTCAACCAGGGCAACCTCGACGAGGCCGAGACCCTTGCGACGCAGATCCTCACCGAATCGATCCAGACCGGCGACCGCTGGGCCGCGGGGATGATGAAGGTCCTGATGGCCAACATCGCGCTGTGGCGCGGTCACGCCGAGCACTCGATGGAACGGGGCAACGAGGCGCTCGCGCTGTTCCGCGACATCCACGACCGGTGGGGCGAGGTGATGGCCGCGGTTCCGACGATCCGCGCGTTGAACAACCTCACGCGGTTCCGTGAGTGCGACGAGCTCGTCGCGCTGGTCGGCGGCCTCGTCGAGACGATGCACGATCCCGCGATGCGCCGCAACGCGAACGGCCTGCAGGCCGCGGTCTCGGTGCACCGCGGCGATCCCGAGACCGCGACACGCGCGATCGAAGAGCTCGGCCGCACCGACGAAGACGCGTACGACCTCGTCGGCGACGTCGACCGTGCGCTGATCACCGGGTTGACCCTGCTGCAGAGCGGCCGGGTGACTGACGCGGTCGACCTGCTCGGAAGCGCGTACGCGAAGGCCACGGACGACGGCCCCCGCTACGCACTCGGAAGCGCGCTGGCTCTGGCGTTCGACGCGGCATCGCGCCCGGACGACGCGCTCTCCGTCTGCGAGGAGCTCTCGTCGATCCGCGGCGGGTCGTATCTCGACCGTCTCTACGCCCGATTGGCCGCGGGCTTCGCGTTCGTGCAGCAAGGCGCAGCCAGCGACGCCGCGGTCGCGTTCGAAGAGGCGCAGACCGCGGCGTTCGCGACCGACTCGCGCCTCGACCGCGCGATCGTCACCGTGGCGCGCGCGTGCGCGTACGCCGCGCTCGACCTTCCGTCGGGCCACGAGCTCGCGACCGAGGCGAACCTCACGCTGCACGGCGCCGGATTCGACGCCCACGGATGGCGCACGGTGTTCGAGCTCGCGTCGCAAGCCGCACCCCAGCAGATCCACTCGTAGTCGGCGCGGCACGCGCCCTGCTCGCCGGTTCGTTGGTCTGCCGTTTCGTGCGCATGCGCAATTTTCGGCAGACCAAGGACGCGAATGCCGTCAGCCGATGTGCATCGGAGTGGCGCGCAGGCGGTCGAGCACCTCGTCGCAGACGAGGCCGTCGGCGAAGGAGGCGAGGGTATCGGGCAGCTCACCGCTCCGGACCGCGTCGCAGACGGCGGCAGCGAGCGCGTGCATCGGTGCCGCGTGATGGTCGACGGCTTCGTCGGCGGTCATCGCGAGCTCGTCGCGAGGTCCGGACGCGTCGCGCACGGTCAGGCGGCGATCGGCCACGTTCTCGAGCATCGCGTCGCTGCCGATGATGCTGATCCGCGGCGGCGCGGTGGTCGAGGCCGCGAACGTCGAGTCGATCGTGACGCTCACGCCACCCTGCAGAGTGAGCAGCGCGCTGAGTCCGTCCTCGGCCGTGCACACCCGCCACGGACCATCGGGCGCGTCGGGATCGGGTCGCCGAGAGACGGCGAGCCGCGGCACGGAGCTCACAACCGTCTCGATCTCACCGACCGAGTAGCGCAACGTGTCGACCGCGTGCGACGCCCACGCACCGATCCAGCCACCACCCCGTTCGCGATCGAACAGCCAGCCGTAGGGCCGCAGCGGATGGCGCGACCCCGCGCTGACATGGGTCCACGTCATGTGCTCGACCGTGCCGAGCACTCCGGTGCGGACGAGCTCACGGGTGCGGCGGCGCAGCGGATCGAACCGGAACTCGAAGTTGAGCAGGTGCACTCCGGGCGCATCGCGGGCCGCATCGACGAGGCGACGCGACGACTCCGCGGATGCGGTGAACGGCTTGTCGCAGAGCACGGAGCGGCCGGAGTCGAGGGCGATATTGACGTGGCGCTCGTGCAGGAACGGCGGCGAGTGCACCGACACGAGATCGACGCGCGCATCGCCCACCGCTTCCGCGACCGCGCGCTCGTCGCGCGCGGAGACCACCGCGACAACCTCGACTCCCTCGGTCGCTGCAAACGCGGGCGCCACGACCCGCGCGCCGAAGCCGGTGCCGATCACGGCGACTCCGAGCGCTCCCCCACGGGTCACTCGCCCAGCACCTCGTCGGAGTGCAGCGGAACCGGCAGGTGGAAGCGACGCACCGCGAAGTGAACGACCGGTCCGAGCGAGAACGCGATCAGCGCCGTGCCGAACCCGACGTTGCCGCCCAGCGTCCATCCGACCGCGAAGACCGACAGCTCGAGCACCGTGCGCACGACCCACAATCGATGACCGCGCGCCGTGATCGCGGTCATCAGTCCGTCGCGCGGCCCCGGCCCGAGCGCCGCGCCGATGTAGAGACCGCCGCCGATGCCGAACGCGCCGACGGACCCAACGAGCATCGCGATGCGCGCGACCATCGGGTCGGGCGCGCCGATGTGCGGCAGAAGCACCCTGACGAGGGTGCCGACCAGCACCGTGTTGACGATCGTGCCGATCCCGAGCCGCTGTCGCAGCGGTATCCACGCGAGCAGCACCACGAAACCGACGATGACGATGACCCAGCCCAGCGACACTCCAGTGCGCTTGGAGATGCCCTGGTGGAAGACGTCCCAGGGCGCGAGGCCGAGGTGCGCGCGGACCGACAGGCACGTTCCCAGCGAGATCAATGCGATGCCGACGAGCAACGGCGGGACGCGCCGCACCAGCTCGCGCGCACTCGGGAACATGAGCACGGCCGAGACATCGGGTTCGCGCGCCGCCGCATTCACGAGGTCACGCGGGCGACAGCAGCGACGCGGACTCCGCGTCGAGGAAGAGCGTGGCGCGGGGTTGGCGACGAAGGATCGATGCCGGGCACGCCGTGGTGATCGGGTCTTCGAGCGCCGCGCGCACCGGTCCGGCCTTGCGCGCTTCGGGCACGATGGCGAGCGTGTGCCGCGCGCGCAGCAGGCCGGGCACGGTAACGGTGATCGCGCGCGGCGGGACATCGGCGATCGTCACGAAGTGCCCTTCGCCGACCTGTTGGAGCTTGCAGCGGTCGTCGAGCTCCACGACCTTGACCACGAGCGGGTCGTCGAAGTCGGCGACCGGCGGGTCGTTGAACGCGAGGTGTCCGTTCTCGCCGATACCGAGACAGCAGAGATCGACCGGATGCGCCTCGAGCAGGCCCGCGTAACGCGCCGCTTCGGCGTCGGGATCGGCCGCGGCTCCTTCGACGTAGTGAAAGGCGCCGAACGGGAGGTGCGCCACCACTCGTTCGCGCATGTAGCGCTGGAAACTCGCGGGATGCGTGGCCGGAAGGCCGACGTACTCGTCCATGTGGAAGCCGGTGACCCGCGACCAGTCGATCGTCGTGCCGGCGGCTGCGACGAGATGCTTCAGGAACACCAGTTGCGATGTGCCCGTCGCGAGCATCACGTTCGCGTGCCCGCGCTGGGCAATCGCGTCACTGATCACGACGATCGCGTCGGCGGCCGCGTCGACCGCCAGCGCGTCGACATCGTCGTAGACGCGAACCGTCAGCTCACCGACGCGCCACTGCTTCACGCGAACTGTGGGAGCCACTTCGAGGTCGCCGCGATCATCTCGTCGGCCATGCGTTGCAGCTCCCGGTAGTCGATGCGGCCCGCGAGCGGGTCGATCATCATCGCGTCGACGACGCAGTCGCGGTTGCCGGTGACGGCGGCCTCGACGGTCAACTCCTGCGAGAGCGACACGCGGCGGACGGTGTCGGCGAGCACGGGCGGCAGCACCGCGCGGTCGCGGCCCCGCACGCCCGACGCGTCGACCGTGCACATCGACTCGACCACTACACCGTCGGGGAGGTCGGGAACCTGCCCGGCGTTGGCGATGTTCACCGGGTAGTCGCGGCGCTTGTCGTTCAGCCGCGAGTCGATGAGGCCTGCGACCATCTCACCCGACGGCATCCTCGAGATCTCGGGCGACGCGAGCATCGCCTCGAAGTCGGCGATGTGCTTGCCCTGCCAGCGGTCGCGCTCGGCCATATCGGTGAGCTGCACTCCCCACTCGCGGCCCCAACCCGACTCCTCGGTGAGGAAGCCGGAGAAGAACTCGACGAGGTGGCGGTCGCCGGCGCCGGGAAACGCCCCGGTGCGCTTGAAGATCTCGAGCTTCACCCGGTTGAGGTCGAGCAGCTGAGCCTTCGTCCACTGCCCGCCTTTCGACATCTCCTCGTGTCCGACCAGCTCGGCGAAGTTGAATGCGATCGGTTCGCGTCGCACGTCGTCTTCGTGCTCGAGCATCTCGGCGAGCGCCGCGAGTCCGTCCTTCCCGTCGACCTCGCACGCGGTGATGATCGGCAGGTGGTTCACGCCCCCGATCTCGAGTCGCATGGTCCTCATGTCGCACTCGAGCAGGAGCGAGAGCACGAACGTCGCGAGCTGGATCTCATGGCACAGCCCGATCGCGGGAATCGCGGTCTCGCGCAGCACGGAGCGCGTCAGCGTCGTCATCGGGTTCGTGAGGTTCAGCATCCACGCCTCGGGGCACACGGCCTCCATGTCGCGAGCGATGTCGACCATCACCGGGATGTTGCGCAGCGCGCGCATGATGCCGCCGGGACCGACCGTGTCACCGACCGACTGCTTGATGCCGTAGCGCTCAGGGATCGCGATGTCGAGCGCCATGCTTTCGAGTGCGCCGGTGGAGATGCAGACGACGACGTAGTCCGCGCCTTCGAGCGCGGCCTTCTGGTCGGTTGTTCCCGTCGCGCGTAGCCCGATGCCGCGCACCTTGGCGATGTGCTCGACGAGCTCGAGCATGCGCGGGATCGGCGCGGGATCGATGTCTTCGATCACGACCTCCGCGTCGACCAACGAGGGCATGTTGACCAGGTCGATGAGCAACTTCGACGTCCACTGATACGAGCCGCCGCCGATGAACGTGATCTTCGGGGCCATCCCGCCTCCCGTACCTCGTTCCGCAACCTGACGCGAGTGTCAGCGAGCCTACCGACGCGGCTGACGATCCCGCACGCATCCGGCCGGCGACTGAGGCGTCAGGAGCGGCGAGCCCCCGCGAGGCACAAACGATGTCTTGAACGACCGTGACTCTTGTGTCAGCCCGCTCGAGGTGCCTCGCAGCGAGTGCGACAATCAAAACTGCGGGAGCCAGGGGGCGGTCGCGGTGAGCATCTCGCCGGTCATCGCGGCGACTTCCTCGTAGGGCAGGCGGCCGGCCATCGGGTCGGCGAGCATGGCCTCGAAGACCGCCGTGCGGTCGCCGGTGAGCGCGGCATCGACGGTCAGCTCCTGCGACACCGCGACGCGACGCAGGTACTCGCCGAGCACCGACGGCACGTCGACGACGTCGCGAGCGCGCAGGCCGTCGGCGTCGGCCGTTCCCATCGCCTCGACGACGACACCGTCGGCCACGTTGGTGACCTGGCCCCGGTTCGGGAGGTTGACCGGCAGGTCGCGCGGCTTGCCGGTCACGAGCGCTTCGAGCAGCGGCGCGACGAGCTCGCCGGAGGGGAACCGCGAGGCCTCGTCGGAGTCGCGCACCGTCTCGTAGTGGGTGACATCGTCGTCGGCGTCGGCCATGTGCTTGCGGAGCCCGTAGATGTGCACCTTCCACGCGGCCCCGTAGTCGTTCTCGGGCGTGACGAAGCCGGGAAAGAACTCGGCAACGTGATGGTCACCCGAGCCCGGGAGCACTCCGAAGCGGCGGAACAGCTCGAGCCGCACGCGGTTGTTGTGGATCACGTCGGCCTTGTGCCACCGCTCCCCCGGCGTGACCTTCTCGTACTCCATCGCCGCGGGTAGCTCCATCCACATCGTCTCGCGCGCCGCGCGCTCCGGGTCTTCGAGCAGGTCGCGCAGTTGCGCGAGCGCGTCGTTGCCCTCGGCGTCGCGCAGCTCGGTGACGAGCGGCAGGTGGTTCACTCCGCCGACCGTGGGATCGAGCTTCCGCATGTCGGCGTCGAGCAGCAGGCTCACGACGTACTGCATCCCGACCAGCTCGTTGCAGAGCCCGACGGTCTGCACCTTGGTCTCGCGCGTCACCGCGCGGCACAACGCCGTGAGCGGGTTCGACACGTTGATGAACAACGCGTCGGGACAGACCGACTCGATGTCGCGAGCGATGTCGACGACCACCGGCACGCTGCGCAGCGCGCGCATGATCCCGCCGGGCCCGACGGTGTCGCCAATGGGTTGGCGCATTCCGTGCCGCTCGGGGATCTCGAGGTCGTGCGCCATGCTCTCGAACCCGCCAACCGACAGGCACGCGATCACGAACTCGGCGCATTCCAACGAGCGCTTGCGATCAGCCTCTGCGGTCACCGTCATCAGGATGCCGCGCCGCTGCGCAAGAGCAGAACCGAGCTCGACCATGCGCGGCAGCTTCGAGGCATCGATGTCGTGGAGCACCACTTCCGCGCCCTGCAGCGCGGGAGTGTTGGCGAAATCGGAGAGCAGTCGCGGCGCCCAGTGGTAGCTGCCGCCGCCGACGATCGTGATGCGCGGTGCCAAGGTCCGGTCCTCCCCGTCGAGTGCTCGGAGAGTAGCGGCGGATCTAGACCGCGTGATCGAGACCGAGGCGTCGCGCCACGGCCGCGGCTTCGCCGCGATTGACGACGTCGAGCTTCGCCAGGATGTTCGAGACGTGCACGCTCGCGGTCTTGGCGCTGATGAACAGCGCGTCGGCGATCTGGCGGTTCGTCCGCCCCTCGGCGACCAGCGCGAGGACCTCGCGCTCGCGTTCGGTGAGCCGGAGCCGGTCGACGGCCGTGTCGGCGGGCCGTTCGCCGTCGGCTTCGGCACCGATGTCGACACGCCCCCGGCGGGCCAGCGCCTCGATCTTCTCGACGAGGAGCCGGGCGCCGATCGCTTCGGCCAGCCCGTGCGCCTCCTGCAACGGATCCTGCGCCGCCGACGCGCCCGCGCCCGAGCGCAGTTGGGCGTCGGCTTCGCGGAGACGCACGTACGCAAGCCGGTAGCGGCGACCCTGGCCGATCCACACCTTCGCCGCCGCCCGCCAGGGCTCCGGATCGTTGCGGTTCTCGGCCCGGGAGAGCTCGCCCTCGGCCACATTCACGAACCCGGCCGTCGCCGACTCGCCGTGCGGTCCCGTCTCGTCGATACACAGCAGGCGGAGCTGATCGAGGCACGCCTGCGCGTCGGCAACAGCAGCGTGCGCGGCGTCGTCGTCGGACCGCCGGCGCGCGTCGTCGGCTCGATCGGCCGCCTCGGTCGCACCGACGACGAGGAACGCGACGCAATCGCTGGGACGGATCTGCGCGATCTGCGGCATGAGCTCGGCGAGCCGAGCGCGGTCGTCGATCGCGAGGGCCAGCTCCGCGTCGCGCAGGCGTTCACGGAAGTCGAGCTCGGTGCGCCGCGAGAGCGACTCCAGCCTGCTCAGACACTGTTTCGCCGCGTCGATCTCGCCGCGGCCCGTGTGCAGCGCGACGCGCAGGTCGAGCAGCCGCAGCTCGTCGATGCCGACCGGGCTCGTCCGTTCGATCCGTTCGAGCAGGTTCTCCACTTCGTCCCAGCGGCCGAGCTCGAGCAGCGCGTCGCACGCGTTGCAGCGGAGGAAGGTGGCATGACTCCGTTCGAGCCCGTGCTCGGTGGCTTCCGCAGCCGTCGCGAGCGCGAGCGCGGCGGCGTCCTCGAGCCTGCCGACGGCGTCGAGGATGCCGCTCTCGTTGACGGCCGCACGCGCGAGATCGGTCCACGACTGCGTCTCCCTCGCGATCGCGGCGGCCTGATGCAGTTGGGCAAGGCCCTCATCGACGCGACCGGTGCAACCCAGGGCGCTCCCGAGAGTCGTGCGCGCGTGGCCCTCGACACCCCGCGCGCCCACGGCGCTCGCGAGCTCGATGGCCTGCTCGCACCACGGGACGGCCTCGTCGTTGCGGTTCGCGACCATGAGCTGCTGGCCGAGCGCGGCCACGACGATCGCGCGCGCTTCTGACACCGGTTCGGCCGGCACCAACGCGACCGCCTTCTCGTTCTCGACCAGGCCCTCGGCACCGGCACCGATCTGCCAGAGGAACCGCGCAATCCGCTCGTGGATCAGGCCGGCGGTGACCGGGTCGGACACCTCGTCGACCTCGCGGAGCGCGTCGCGCGCGAGGGCGAGCGCGCGGTCGGTCGTTCCGGAGAGGTCGGCCATGCGCGCCGCGAACCGCGTGAGATCAACACGCGTCATCCCGATGCGGACCGACGCGTCGGGAACCCGGTCCCAGAGCGCGAGCGCGCGTTCGCAGTGCGCCAGCGCCTCGGGGAACGCGTACATCTGCTCGGCCGCGCGAGCCGCGTCGACCGCCGCGGGCAACGCACGCTCGTGGTCGTGAGCCGCGAACCAGTGGCACGCGACCTCACTGACGCGCTCGGCCTCACCGCCGTCGAACAGCTCGGGCTTCAGCACGAGGAGGTCGGCGAAGCGCGCGTGCAACCGCGTCCGCTCTCCCGGCAACAGATCGTCGTAGACGGCCTCCTGCACCAGGGCGTGGCGGAACGAATAGTGGTCGCCTTCGGTCACGAGCACCTGGTGCTCGACCGCGAGCCGCAGGTCTTCGAGCAGGTCGTCATCGAGCCGTTCGCATACCGCGGCGAGCAGTGTGTGGGGGAACCGGCGGCCGATCACGGCGGCGGTGCGCAAGACGTCGCGCGTCGACGCGGGCAGCTCGTCGACCCGCGCCAGCAGCAGATCGCGCAGGGTCGACGGCAGGGTGCGGAGGTCGCCGTCGCGCGTCGCGGCGACGATCTCCTCGGCGAAGAACGGGTTTCCCTCCGAGCGCTCGTACACCGCGTCGACCAGATCGGCCGCCGCGGGTGAACCGAGGATGCTGGTGAGCTGGTCGCGCACCTCGGCGCGCGTGAAGCGCTGAAGGTCGATGCGCAGCACGGTGCCGCCGCGCTCGAGCTCGGCAAGCACCGCGCGGAGCGGATGGCGACGGTGGAGGTCGTCGCTGCGATAGGTGCCGACGAGCATCACTTTCGTGTCGCGCAGATTGCGCGCGAGGAACACGATCAGGTCGCGGGTCGAGCGGTCGGCCCAGTGGAGATCTTCGATGACGAACAAGAGTGGGACGTCGGCTCCGAGGCGCTCGACGACGCCGAGCAAGTGCTCGAGCAGGCCGCCTTCCTGCAATTCGGCGCCGTCGCGTTCGCGCTCGTCGGCAACGCTGCCGAGCTCGGGCACGAGGTGCGCGAGCCCGCCGCGGGCCGAACCCACCACGGCGTCGAACTCGGGGGGCGGCATCGTGCGCGCCAGCTGGCGGAGCACCTGCACCACCGGGCCGTAGGGCATTGCCCGCTCGACCAGCTCGAGGCAGTTGCCGGTGACGACCCGCCCGCCGCGGGCGACCACGTCGTCGGCGACCACGTTGACCAGGCGGGTCTTACCGACCCCGGCTTCGCCGCCGATCAGCATGACCGACGGATCGGCCTCCAGCGCGCCATCGAACGCGCTGCGGAGACGCCGGCGCTCGTCGACGCGGCCGACGAACTTCGGACTCGAGACACGGCCGGGCACGAACCCGATTCTGCTCGCTTCGTGCCCCTGGGCGCGCCGACGCCCGGCAGGCCGGGGGGAGCCGGCAGGCCGGGCGTGGGGCGGGGTTTGGTCAGCCGCGAGTGGCACGGAGCGCACGCCGCAAGCGGCGGCGGGCAGCGACATCACGCTGCTCGGCGAGGCGCTGGCGAACCAACTCGGGGGGAATTTGCTGGTACACGGTGACCTCCTCTCGGCCCATCGGGTTTCTTGCCACGATCCACGATGAACCTAAGGAGGGGGTCCCCACATCGGGCGGGTGCCTTATTTGACCCCCTTATTGCCCTAGGGGTGGCCGAGGTCCCCGGCTCGACTCACACCGCCGTCTGGTCGTTGACCCTGCGTCACGCAGAACGCAGCGCCACCTCGACCTCGATCTCGACGGCGCCACCCCTCGGAAGCGCGGCGACACCGATCGCGGAGCGGCTGTGCCGTCCGGCGTCTCGGAACACCTCGGAGAGCAGCCGGCTCGCGCCGTCGATCACGGCGGGCTGCTTCTCGAATCCCGGAGCGCACGCGACGAAACCGAGCACAGTGAGCACCCGCTCGATGCGGTCGAGGCTGCCGAGCTCGGCGCGCAGCACGGACAGCGCGTTGAGCGCGCACCACATCGCGCACTCGGTCCCCTGCTCGATGTCGATGCTCGTGCCGACCACGCCGGGATGCACGAGACGGCCGTCGTGACCGCGCGGGAGCTGGCCCGAGGTGCGCGCGCGGCCGCCGTGCACAACGACCGCGTCGAGGGGGTCGTGCGGTGGGTGCGGCCCAGGAAGCCGGAGGCCGAGCTCCGTGAGGCGGTCTTCAATCTGGCCGGTATACGTCACGTCGGTCTGGTTGGGCGACATCGTGCTCACAGCTCTCGCTCGAGGAAGGGGTACGCCAGCTTGCCGTACCACTGGTGCCCGCCGTCGTTCACGTCGTGGACGAGGTGTTCGCGCGCACCGAGCCAGTCGTACACCTTCGTGAGGGTTTCGAACGATTCGCGGGCCGCGGCCACCGGGAAGATCTCGTCGGTGGTGCCGGTCTCGACGAGCAGGGCGCGCGGCGCGACCAGCGCGCCGAGATCGACGTGCTCGAGGCGGCCGAGGAGCCCGGGCGCGATCTGCGATCCGCACATGTTCCAGGGCATGCGGTGCGCCGCGGCCCAGGAGCTGAAGTACCCGCTCACGACCGCGGCCTTCACCCGGTCGTCGAGCGCGGCGAGGAACAACGCCGCGGTGCCTCCGTAGGAGAGCCCGGCCGCACCGATGCGCGCGGGGTCGACGAGCGGGTGCTGCGCGAGCACGTCGATCGCGCAGCGCATGTCCCAGAGGTTCTGCGTCAGCGGATTCGCGCCGGCGATCGTCGCGGAGACGAGATTCCAGTCGCACTCGTAGCGTTCGGGCGGATTCCAGTCGCTGCGCTCGCCGAACGCGCGCAGGTCGGGCGCCAGCACGACGTAGCCGCGGCACGCGAGCTGATGCCCGTAATCGCCGTGGTACCCGTCGATCTCCGCGCGCAGATCGGCACGCCCACGGTCGATCCCGCAGACCATCGACTTGCCGGCACCATGACCGTGGATCGCGAGCACCGCCGGTCCCGGCTCGGTGCGGTCGTGCGGGACGAGCCGGTACGCGGGCACCGACATCGTCGACTCGCTGTCGAACACGATCCGCTCGCGCGTGTACGGGCCCGCGTCGTCACGCTCGAGCACCTCGATGTCGAGGGGCACCGGCTCAGGCCACGAACCCAGCACCTGCTCGAGACGCGCGCGCGCGCGTTCGCGGTAGGCGGCGAACCCGTGCTCGAGGTCGTCGACCGGGCACGCTTCCGGCGGCGCCGTCTCCGCGAGCCCCAGCTGCCAGTACGCCCACAACGAGAAGTTGCGTCGCCGCTGCGGGCTCAGCGGCTCGGGAGTCGGAGGCGGGGGCGGTGCGTCGGCCCGATCGGTCACGCGCTAGTCGCCGTCGCCGAGGGCCCACGTGAGCCCGCCGGTGAGATGTTGCAGGTAGACGGGGCTCTCCCAGGCGCCGGGGAAGTGCCCGAGGCTCGTCGAGAACACGCGCCCGTCGGCCTCGGTGAAGCACCACGAGAGCGGGAGGCCGTGCGGCGGCTGCTTCGCTCCCGACACCGAGAAGTCGAGCTGGCCCCGGCGGACGCGAAGGAGCACGCGTGCGTCCTTGCGCAGATCGCGGAATTGATAGACCTCGTCGTGCCACGTCCAGTCGGTGCCGAGGTGACGCGTCGCGGGGTGTTCGGGCTCCAACACCTCGAGCTCCACCGTCTGGGTCCACGGATGTCCATCGAAACGGGCTCCGACCACCCGCCCGAAGTCGCGCCAGCCGTAACACGAGTCGGTCGCCGAGTGGATCGCGACGACGGCGAGCGCGTTCGCGCGCAGCCGCTCGAGCACGATGGTCCGCTGCGACGCGCTCCACGGGGTCTCGCCGATCGTGAAGAGCGCGAGCGCGCGCGCCGAAGCGAGGTCGCCGTCGTCGAGATCGCGCACGTCGTCGACGCGTCGCGACCTCAGGCCGTTGAGCTCCGCAACCTGCGCGACACCGACGGCAGCCTGATCGAGCACTCCGTGGACCCCCGCCGGCCCGTGTTGATAGGGCGCGACCTGGGTGACGAAGAGCAGGGTGTCCGGCACGGCCGGTCACGGTACGGAGGGCCGCTGGTACCGTCAAGCTCAGGCGGACGACGAGAGGGAAACGATGCGGGTCGGCTTCGTCGGACTGGGCGCGATGGGACTTCCGATGACGCGCCATCTCCTCGGTTCGGGTCACGAGGTAACCGTCGCGTCGCGCAGTCGGCCTCCGATCGACGCCGCGGTTGCGGCCGGAGCGCGCGACGGCGGCAGCCCGCGCGCCGTGGTCGCCGCCAGCGAAGTGACCATCCTGTGCGTGCCGAACTCACCCGAGGTCGTCGAAGTGCTCGACGAGGCGATGCCGTCGCTCGCGGCCGGAAAGATCGTGGTCGACACGTCGACCATCGATCCCGACATCGAGCGCGAACAGCACGAGCGGGTCGCCGCGACCGGCGCCGGCTATCTCGACGCGCCGCTGTCGGGTGGGACGGTCGGCGCCGAGCGGGGAACGCTCACGCTCATGGTCGGCGGAACGCTCGACGTGCTCGATGCGGCCCGGCCGGCCCTCGACCCGTTCGCGGGACTGATCGTTCCGGTCGGCGGTCCGGGCATGGGTCAGGTCGTGAAGCTCTGCAACCAACTCGTCTACGCCGCGCAGATGCTCGCGGTTGCGGAGGCGACGACATTGGCGGCGAAGTCGGGCGTCGACCTCGGGCTCCTCTACGAGGTGTTGACCCACGCAACCGGCGACTGTGTCGCGCTGCGCACGCGCGTGCCATTCGAAGGCGCCATCCCCGACAGCCCGGCGTCGAACGGGTGGAAGCCTGGATTCATGACCGATCTCATGGCCAAAGACGTCGACCTCGTGCTCGCCTACGCCGCGAAGGCCGGTGTGCCCGCGCTCACGTCGGGTGTGGTGCGGCCGATCCTCGGAGCCGCGAGCACTGCGGGCTACGGACGCGAAGACTTCTCCGCGCTCGGCAAGGTGATCCGCGCGCTCGCGGGGATCGCGTAGACCACCGGGCGCACGATCAGCGCGCCGGTTCGGCGGGGGTGACCGGGCCGATGCCGGCGCCGTGCACCGCGTCGGCGTACGCAAACGCGGCGGCGATCCGAGGGCCGATCGATGGACCGATCGGGGTGCGCTTCGCCTTGAACTCGAAGCGCATGAACCCGCCGAGCGCTCCCGGTCCGAGGCTCAACGTGGCGTGCGTCTTTTCGCCGTCCGCCGCCAGACGGAACCCGGCGTCGTCGACGACAAGCCTCTCGATGCTGGTCGCCTCGATGCGCTTCGTGATCGGCGTCCAGCCGCCACCCCAACGCACGCGATCGGCGGCCTCGAGCAGCGTCACTTCCATCTCCGCGGCCCGCAACCACGGCGCCTCGCCCGCGACGGCCAGATACTGGATGACGTCGGTGGGAAACTCCGGGAGCGCGGCACCGAGATAGCCGATCCCCGCGCCGGGACGAGGGTTGCACTCGGTCGCGACGAACCCGTCGGCGCCCACGATGCCGTCGAGCGTAAACCAGCCTCGGTACGCAACCGTCTCCTTCAGGTGCGCGCCGAGCCGGCGCGCGAAGTCGCGCATCGCCTCGCGGTCGTCCGGAGCCGGATCCCAGAACGTGGCGCAGCCCGCGTACTGGAGCCGGTCACCGCCGTCGCGGCGCAGGTTCACGAGCTCCACCGGGCGAAAGGCAGCGACGCCGTCGTCGGTGACGAAGCCGTGAACGCTGCACGAGATGCCGTCGACGAACGGGGCGACGCGCACGCGGTCACAATTCGCGCCGAAGAACTCCGCGGCCTGGCGACCGTCGTCGTCGCCGTGCACCCAGCGCACGAACTGGCCACCACCGTTGAATCCGTCGCGGGCATCACCCGACCACACCGTGCCCGCGCCGCGGTCGAGCGCGTCGGCCGCAATGCGCAATGCCGCGAACGACGCGGGAACAACTCGCGACAGCGGTCGCGCAACCCCGGCGTCGTCGAACAGGCGGTCGCACACCGTCTTGTCTTCCAGCGCGACCCACGAAGCCGGCCGGGCACCGAAGCCCGGGCGGTTTCCGAGCATCGCGGACGAACCGACGGACGCCAGCAGCACCAGCGCGTTGCGATCAGGATCGAAGCGCTCGACGGCCGCCACGACATCAGCGGGTGGATCAGTGACGATCGCCTCGATCGCCCGGAGCTCACTGATCATGTCGGGTGCCTCGACTTCGACCACGATCCACTCGGCAGCACTGGGATCCGGGAGCGGACCCGTACCGATGCCCGTCGCGACGATGAAGCACCGCGCGGCGCCGAGATCGGTGAGCACCTGCACCCGGCGGGTGGAGGGTGCGAGCTGTCCGCCACCCAGGATGACCTGGCGACCCTCGACCAGTGCACGCGCGTGGTGCACGCATTGCTCGACGAACCGACTCATCACGCGAGGGTAGTGATTGGTTCCAGTCGTCGACCCGGGTTTTCGGGTCCTTCAGCGCGCGCGGCGGAGCCCGGTGAAGTGCGCGAGCACGTTGAAGCAACCTTCGACATCGCCGCGCGTCACCTGTTCGGCCGCGGTGTGCGCCAGGGTGGGATCGCCAGGCCCGAAGTTCAGTGCCGCGACTCCGCGCGACGCGAACCGCGCGACATCGGTCCATCCGAGCTTGGGCCGCACCGCGAGGTCGAGGGTGCCGATGAACTCGGCGACGAGCGGATGGTTGAGATTCGGGGGTGCCGACGGCGACGCGTTGAGGATCTCGACGTCGTCGGCGCCTGCGAGCAGCGCGATCGTCTCGCGCGTCGCATCGTCGATGGATCGGCTCGGAGCGAACCGGCGGTTGACGGTGAGCGTGCACTCGTCGGGGACGACGTTGTTCGCGACCCCGCCTTCCACGCGCACGGCCTGCACCGCCTCGCGGTATTCGAGGCCGTCGACGATCACCGTCTCGGGCTCGAACGCGACGACATCGGCCAACACCTTGCTCATCGCGTGGATCGCGTTGCTCCCCATCCACGGCCGAGCCGTGTGCGCGCGTTGCCCGCGCGTCGTCGCGCGTGCGCTCAGCGTTCCTTGGCATCCGGCCTCGACCCACCCACCCGTGGGCTCGAGCAGGATCGCCATGTCGCCCGCCAGCAGATCCGGTGCGACCTCGAAAAGGTGCCGCAGGCCGTTGTGCTCGTCGGCGACCTCTTCGCCTTCGTACCAGACGAAGGTGAGATCGTGCGTTGCGTCCTTCGCCGACGCGAGCTCGGCCAGCGCGAGCATCCCCGCCAAACCACCCTTCATGTCGGCCGAACCGAGGCCGTGCAGGATGTCACCCGCGAAGCGCGGCTCCGCGTTGCCGTTCACCGGCACGGTGTCGAGGTGACCACCGAGCACGATGCGACGCGGCCGTCCCATCGCGGTACGGGCGACGACGTTGTTCGCGATGCGGTCGATCGTGAGGCCGGCGGCGCGTGCCCGCAGCCGCGTCTCCACGGCCCCCGCCAGCGCGGATTCGTCTCCGCTCACCGACGGCACCGCGCACAACGCGGCCGTCAACCCGAACAGGTCGGCCGGATCGTGCTCGATGACCGCGGTGGTGCGTTCGCTCACGACTCGATGCCGTGCTCGCGGAGCAACATGTTGATCTGCAGATCGTCGTGCTTCTGGCCCTCCTCGAGCACGCGAAGGACGAGCACGCACGCGAGGCCGAAGGTGCCGCCCGCGAACTCGCGCGGACGCGTGGCCTGCACCGCGATCGCCCCTGCGGGAACGTCGCCGCGCGAGATCTCTTCGCCCGTCTGCGCGTCGATGACCGGGATGCTCGCCGTGAGGATCACGCCCGCACCGAGACTCGCGCCCTTCCGGACGCGGGCTCCGCCGACGATCATGCAGCGCGAGCCGATGAACACGTCGTCTTCGATCACCACCGGCTTCGCCTGCGGCGGCTCCAAGACCCCGCCGATTCCGACCCCGCCGGCCAGGTGCACGCGCTTTCCGATCTGCGCGCACGAACCGACCGTCGCCCACGTGTCGACCATCGTGCCGTCGTCGACGTACGCACCGATGTTGACGTACGACGGCATGAGCACCACGCCGTTGCCGAGGTAGCTGCCGAAGCGGGCTTGGGCACCGGGGACGACCCGCACTCCCGATGCCTGGAAGTCGCGCTTGAGCGGCAGGCGGTCGACGTACTCGAACGGGCCCACCTCGATCTTCTCGAGGTTCCGGACGCGGAACCAGAGCAGCACCGCCTGCTTCGCCCACTCGTGCACGACGACGTCGTCGTCGATGACCTCCGCAATCCTCGAGTCGCCGCGGTCGAGCTCGCCGATCGCGGCGTGCACGGCGTCGTACGCCTGGTCGAGCGGGAGCACCGACTCGAAGTCGGCGCCGGCTTCGTACAGCTTGGTGATCGTCGCCGGAAGGCTTGGATCTGTGCTCATCTCGCGTTCAGCCCTTCACGAGTCGGTCGAGCGCCGGTTCGAGGCGCTCACGAGGTTGGACGAGTGCGAGGCGCGCGTATGGCGCACCCGCATCGCCGTAGAAGTCGCCGGGCGAGACGAGCAGCCCGGCGTGCGCCAACCGGTCGGCGATCTGCCAACCGTCGGCTCCCGCGTCATCGCGCAGCCACAGGTAGAAGATCATCTCGCCGCCCTTGTGATGCAGGCCGACCGTCGCAAGCCGGTCGATCGCGAGCGACCGCCGATCTTCGTACCGTTGGCGTTGCACCTCGACGTGCGCGTCGTCGGAGAGCGCGGCGACGGCGGCGGCCTGCGCCGGCGTCGGCACCATGAAACCGGCGTGTTTCCGGGTCTCGACCAGGTAGTCGACGAGTACGGGATCGCCGGCGAAGAACCCGACGCGCATTCCCGCGAGGTTCGATCGCTTCGAAAGGCTATGCACCGCGAGGACACCGTCGAGACCCGCGGCGAGGATCGTCGTGCGGTGCGACGCGAACTCGATGTAGCACTCGTCGCTCGCGACCACGACACCGTGCACGCGGCCCCACTCGGCGACCCGCTCGAGGTACGCAGCATCGGCGACCGATGAAGACGGGTTCCCGGGCTCGTTGATCCACAACAGCAGCGCGCGGTCGGCATCCGCCGCGCTGATCGCGTCGAGATCGAGGTGCCAGTCGGCATCGAGGGGCACCGGCACCGCGCGCAGGCGCGCGAGGGTCGCACCCATGTCGTAGGAGGGGTAGGCCACGGCCGGAAACAAGACGGTGTCGCGCGACGGGTCGCGCAGCGCGAGGAAGTGCGGCAGGGAGACGACCATCTCCTTGGTGCCGACGCACGCGGCGACGTGATCCGGCGCGATCTCGACACCGAGCCGACGCGCCATCCACGCCACCACGGCCTCGTGGAGTGCAGCCGTTCCCGCCGACGGCGGATAACCCATCGACCGCGCCGCCGCGGCGGCGACGGCAGCTTGCACGAGGTCGGGCACCGGGTCGGTGGGTGTGCCGATCGAGCAGTCGACGACCCCACCGGGCACCGCGTCGGCAACCTGCTTGAGCGCGTCGAGGCGGTCGTACGGGTAGGGCGGCGGCACGAACGGCACAGCGGTCGCCATCTCGTCGAGCCTACCGGTGGCCAAACTCAGACCTCGGACGTGACGAAGACACGGAACCGCGCGAGCACCGGATCGGAGAGCCGGGCCCGCACGCGGGTGCCGCCATCGTCGTGCACCTCGACCAGCACGTCGCCGTCGCGGTGGAGCGCGGCGAGCACATCGCCGCGGTCGTACGGGACGACGAGCTCGACGAGGCGGTCGAGCGCGCGGAGCCGATCCGCGATCGTGAGGCGCAGTTCGTCGACACCGGCACCGGTCGCGCCCGACACTGCGATCGACCCTCGGCTGCTCGCCAGGAGATGGTCGACATCTTCGGGGAGGGCGATGTCGCGTTTGTTCCACACCATCATGTTGGGGCGGCCGCCGGCACCGATCTCGTGGAGCACCGCATCGACCGCGGCGATGTGCCCGTCGACGTCGGGCCGGCTCGCGTCGACGACGTGCAGCAGCAGGTCGGCGTCGACCACCTCTTCGAGCGTCGACTTGAATGCCTCGACCAACTGGTGCGGCAGCCGTTGCACAAACCCGACGGTGTCGGAGACGAGCACGGTCTCGCCGCCCGGCAGCCGGAGGCGACGGGTCGTCGGGTCGAGCGTCGAGAAGAGCTGGTCCTCGACGAGCGCGTCGGAGTGCGTGAGCCGGTTGAGCAGCGTCGACTTCCCCGCGTTCGTGTAGCCCACGAGCGCGATCCGCGCGACGCCGCTGCGGACGCGCGACTTGCGTTGCGTGTCGCGCGTATTCGCGAGCGTCTTCAGATCACGCTCGAGCTGTTGGACGCGGCGCAGGATGCGGCGGCGGTCGACTTCGAGCTGGGTCTCGCCGGGACCTCGGGTGCCGATGCCCGCGCCCTGCTGGCTCAGCTGGATGCCGCGCCCGCGCAGTCGGGGCAGTCGGTAGCGGAGCTGCGCGAGCTCCACCTGCACCATGCCCTCTTGGCTCGTCGCGTGCTGGGCGAAGATGTCGAGGATCAGCGCGACGCGGTCGACGACGTCGCGCGCGAAGAGGCTCTCGAGGTTTCGTTGCTGCGCGGGGGTGAGCTCGTCGTCGAACACGACGACGTCGATGTCGAGCGATTCACTGAGCTCGCGCAGCTCTTCGGCCTTGCCCTTCCCGACATAGGTGGCCGGGTCGGGCGTCGTCCGCCGCTGCAGGGTGACGTGCACCGGGTCGGCGCCCGCGGTCTCGGTGAGGAGCGCGAGCTCGGCGAGCGATTCCTCCGCGGCCTCGACGCTCCGGACGCCGAAACCGGTGCCGACGAGCAGCGCCCGTTGCTGGACGACACTGAGGTCGACTTCGGTCGCGGTGAGCCGCCGCCGTCCCCGCCCCGTCGATCGCGGCTCGCGTCGACTCACGAACGCTCGGATCCGACGTTCGCGTGCTCGAGGTCGACATCGAGGTCGACGTCGAAGACGTGGGTCACGGGTCCGCCGAGCACGATCGTCTCCGCGAGGCGGACGCGCAGCTCGCCACCGGGCACGACGACGGAGACGAGCGCATCGACGAGGCCCTTCCGGTGCGCGACAGCCGCCGCCGCGCACGCGCCGGTTCCGCACGACAGGGTTTCGCCGACACCGCGTTCCCAGACGCGCATGCGCAACCGATCGCGGCTCTCGACGGTCACGAACTCGACGTTCGTGCGCTGCGGGAACCGCTCGTCGCGTTCGAGCCGCGGCCCGTGCTGGAGGACACGCGCCTCGTCGGGATCGTCGACGAACAGCACGAAGTGCGGGTTCCCCATCCCGGCCGCGTCGCCGTGGTACGTGACCCCGTGGAAGGTGGCTTCGAGGTCGACCGCGCTCGGAGCTTCGAGCCCGATGGCCGCCGGGTCGAAGGTCACCGCACCCATGTCGACGTCGGCCGCGACGACATCGCCGCCGGGTCCGCGAACGAGTGCCACGAACCGGCGGCCCACCGCGGTGTCGACGATCAACGAGTCGGCCGATCCGAGCCCTTCGCGCGCCGCGACGTAGGCCAGGCAGCGCAACCCGTTGCCGCTCAGCTCTGCCGACCCGCCGTCGGCGTTGCGGAGCGTCATCGCGCAATCGGCGCCCGAGGTTCCGGGGAGCAGCGAAAGCAGGCCGTCGGCCCCGACACCACGGTGGCGGTCGCAGAGCGCGGCGGCGACGCGGGCGTCGAGCGGCTCGCGCGTCTGGTGTACGAGAAAGTCGTTGCCGGTCGCGTGCAGCTTCGCGAGGTGCAGCGTGGTCACGCGGCGACGACCGCGGTTTCGGAACGCCACAACGCATCGACGATCCCGAGCAGGCGTTGAGGATCGCCGGTCGTGCCGAGCCAGGCGACGCGCGGGTCGCGGCGGAACCACATGCGCTGGCGCCGGGCGAACGCGCGCGTGCGCGCGACGATCAGGGCCGCCGCGGCGTCGAGGGTGGGGACCTCGCCGTTGAGGTAGTCGAGGACTTCGCGGTAGCCAATGGCCTGCGCCGCGCTGCGCGACAGACCGCCGGGCCGGGCGGCGAGGGCACGGACCTCGTCGACGAGGCCGGCGTCCCGCATCTCGGCGACACGGCCCGCGATGCGTTCGGCGTGGGCCGCGCGCGGGAGCCACACACCGATCATCCGCACCGCGACGGCCGGCGTCCCGAAGTGGTCGACGCCCGGGCCGAACGACGAGAACGGACGGCCCGTGAGATGAATGACCTCAAGCGCACGAACGATGCGCCGGCGATTGAGCGGCTCGATCCGGGCCGCCGCCTCGGGGTCGAGGTCCTGGAGCTCGCGGTACGCGCGCTCCAACCCGTCGGCCGTTTCGGTCGCCGCTTCCAGCTCGGCGCGGCGCACGAGGTCCTCGCCGGGGATCTGCAGATCGTCGACGACCGCGCGCACATAGAGGCCGGTGCCGCCGACGAGCAGCGCGCGCCGGCCGCGGGCCTCGATGTCATCGAGGGCTGCGCGGGCACCCGCCTGCGTGCGAGCGACCGACCAGTCGGCGTCGGGGTCGGCCACGTCGACGAGATGGTGGACCACCGCGGCACGCTCCGCCGCCGTGGCCTTGGCGGTGCCGATATCCATGCCCCGGTACACCTGCATGGAGTCGAGCGAGATGATCTCGACATCGCCGAGGTCGCGGGCCAGCGCGAAGGCGAGTGCCGACTTCCCCGCGGCCGTCGGTCCGACGAGCGCGAGATGGGTCACGCCCGGCACGCGCTCACATCACACATTCTGCTCACTCCACCGTGACGGGGATCCGGCGCCGGGTGTCCTGACGCGGCTGCGTGCCCGCACTCCGGGGATCCGCGACGATGCGCCCGCGCATCCAGTGCGGCGCGGCGTCGGTGATCTCGACGTCGACGAGGTCGCCCGCGGCCGCGCTCCGCTCGGGAACGAAGTGCACGAGCTTGTTCTGACGCGTGCGCCCCGACCACACCGCCGCGTCGCGCTTCGACGGCCCGACGACCAGCACTTCCTCGACCCGCCCGATGCGCGCCCGGTGCTTCGCGAGCGCGTGTGGCTCGACGACCTCGAGGAGGCGGGTCATGCGTTCCTGGATGACCTCCGGAGCGATGAAATCGGCGGTCATGCCGGCGGCCTCGGTACCCGGCCGCGGCGAGAACACGAACGTGTAGGCCGAGTCGAACGCGCCGGCGTCGGCGACGGCGAGCGTTTCGGCGAAGTCGGCCTCGGTCTCGCCCGGGAACCCGACGATGACGTCGGTGGTCACCGCGAGGTCGGGGATGGCGGCGCGTGCGTCGGTGAGGCGCTCGAGATACCGGGCCGCCGTGTAGCCGCGGTGCATGCGGGCGAGGGTGCGGTCACTCCCCGACTGCATGGGGAGATGCAGGTGCTCACACACCGACGCACACTCGGCCATCGTCGCGATGGTCTCGGGCCGGAGATCCTTGGGGTGCGGTGACGTGAAGCGGATGCGCTCGATCCCGTCGACTGCGTCGAGGGCTTCGAGGAGATCGGCGAAGCGCGGCGCGTACTGCCCGGCGCCGAGGTCGCGGCCGTAGGAGTTGACGTTCTGACCGAGCACCGTGATCTCGCGCACACCGTCGGCGGCGAGCGCGGTGACCTCGGAGACGATGTCGCCCAACCGGCGACTGACCTCCCGCCCGCGCACCTGCGGCACAATGCAGAACGCGCACGAGTTGTCGCAGCCGATCTGGATGGTGATCCACGCCGAGTGCGGGGTTTCGCGCACGGCCGGCAGTGCGGAGGGGTACGCCTCGTGCTCCTCGAGGATCTCGACGATCGGTCCCTCGCGACGTGCACGTGCGAGCAGCGCCGGTGCGTGCGCGAGGTTGTGCGTACCGAACACCACATCGACGTGGCCCGCCCGCGCCACGATCTCGTCACGGTCCTTCTGAGCAAGACACCCCCCGACTGCGATCTGCAGGTCGGGACGCGCGTCCTTGAGCGGCTTCAGCGCTCCCAGATGACCGTAGAACTTCTGGTCGGCGTTCTCACGGATGCAGCAGGTGTTCAAGACGATGACATCGGCATCGTCGAGGCTCGTTGCCGCTTCCATCCCGTCGGCCGCGAGCACGCCCGCAATGCGCTCCGAGTCGTGCTCGTTCATCTGGCACCCGAAGGTCCGGATGAAGTAGCGACGGGGAGAGTCGGGTGGAACGGTCACGGCGACCAAGTGTAGGAGCGCCGTGACCGCTTCCCCGCTGGCTTATGCGTCGAGCTCGGCCTCCGCGCCGGCCTCGGCGTCGACATCGGCCGCAGTGAGATCGACCTCGGAACCATCGGGAAGTGCGACGGTCTGACGGATCTTCTCGCTGATCTCGAGCATCATGTCGAGGTTGTCGATGAGGAACTGCTTGGCCTTCTCCCGGCCCTGGCCCAGCTGCTCGCCCTCGTACGTGAACCACGCGCCCGACTTCTTCACGATGCCGAGATCGACACCGACGTCGATGAGCGAGCCTTCACGGCTGATCCCCTTGCCGTACATGATGTCGAACTCCGCCTGCTTGAACGGCGGTGCGGTCTTGTTCTTCACGACCTTGACCCGGGCCCGGTTCCCGATGAGCTCGGGGCCGTCCTTGATCGACTCGACCCGACGGATGTCGAGCCGGACCGACGCGTAGAACTTCAGCGCCCGGCCTCCCGGAGTGGTCTCGGGCGAGCCGAACATCACGCCGATCTTCTCGCGGAGCTGGTTGATGAAGATGCAGATCGTGCCCGAGCGGTTCAGGTTGCCGGTGAGCTTGCGCAGCGCCTGGCTCATGAGGCGAGCCTGCAACCCCATGTGGGTGTCGCCCATCTCGCCCTCGATCTCGGCCCGGGGCACGAGCGCCGCGACCGAGTCGATCACGAGCACGTCGAGCGCACCGGAGCGGATCAGCATGTCGGCGATCTCGAGCGCCTGCTCACCCGTGTCGGGCTGGCTGATCAGCAGGTCGTCGACGTTGACGCCGATCGCGGACGCGTACACCGGGTCCATCGCGTGCTCGGCGTCGATGTAGGCGCACACCCCGCCGTTGCGCTGCGCCTCGGCGACGACGTGCATCGCGAGCGTGGACTTCCCCGACGACTCCGGACCGAAGATCTCGACGACCCGGCCCCGCGGCAGACCGCCGATACCGAGCGCGAGGTCGAGCGAAAGGGCACCGGTCGAGATGGCCGCGACACCGACGTTGCCGTGCTCGCCGAGGCGCATGATCGAGCCCTTGCCGAACTGCTTGTCGATCTGGGCCAGGGCCATGTCGAGGGCCTTGTCGCGTTCGTGATTCCCGTTTTCCACTTCCGATTCCTCCTCGCCGTTGCCGGCGTTGTCTGCGACTCACGGTGAGACGGGGAAAGCTGTGGCTGTGAACGTACCGAGGGGGTGTGACACTCTCGGGGATCGAACCCCCGTTCGATGAATGTCAGCGTAGAGCGAACACGCGTTCGTTTCAAGGATGGTGACGTGCGGTCTGACACGTCACCCAAGGATCCCCAGGCCGCCGGCCGTTTGTTCGGGCTTGAATCCTCCCCAGAAGTACCCATGGGCGAGCAAACGCCAGATCGGCGGGCTTGCTCGACAGCGTGGCGTCGGCCGGCGCCGGTTCGTAGGCTTCACCATGTCGCCATCGGGATGGGGGGAAGACCATGTCGACGATCGCTCGCAGACTCGCCGTTCTCGCCACGTTGGTCGCGCTCGGGGCCGCGCCGATGGTCACGGCGGCCGCGGCCCCCGCCGCCGCCGACCAGTTCGCCTCGATCACGATCTCGACGTCGCCGTCGGGCGACGTCCCCGTCGGGCAGGCGATGACCGTCACGGTCGACTGGCTGATCTTCTCGCCCCCCAACGGCCCGGCGCCCGTCGACTTCGGCTTCACGATTCCCGCGGGCTTCCGCGTCGACAGCGGAGCCCCCAACCCGTGCGTCGTGAGCCCGTCGGGGTCGGCAACCAACATCACGTGTGACTACGCAGACGTCGCGAACGCGCCGGCGGAGTTCAACTTCGCGGTGACCGCCGTAAGCGAGAGCTACGACGCAACGTTCGGCGCGGAGTTCAGCTACCCGGAGATCTTCGATGCGACCGACTCGCTGACCATCGACTCGTACGTGCCCGGCGTGTCGGCCGACGTGCACCCACTCCGCTTCGACGCGCCGAACCCGCTCGTCGTCGGCCAGTCGTTCACGCTCGCCGGCAACGCCGCCAACGCCGGCACGACGACGATGAACGGAGTGACGGCAACCGTCGATCTCGCCGCGCCGCTCCGGTTGGACGGCGCGACCTGGGGCGCATCCAAGACACCGTGCACGATCTCGGGACGGCGAGCCACGTGCGCGATCGGCACGCTGTCCGGTCACTCGTCGGTCCCCGTGGCGGTGTCGGCGACCCCCACCGCGCAGGCCGCGAGCACGACCGCCACCGTGAAGGTCACGTCGACCACGCCCGAACAGCAGCCGGACCCACTCCCCGACACGGTCACCGTGACCCGACCGGTGAAGCCGCCGATCGCCGACCTCGGAGTCGCGTTGAACCTGCCCTCGACGCAGCCGATCGTCGACGCGCCCACCACGGCTTCGATCGTCGTGACCAATCACGGGACGGCCGGCGCGGCGGGCGTCGGCCTGTCGTTCTCGACCTCGTCGGGCTTCGACGTCACGCTCGGCTCCGGCACGGCCTCCCAGTGGTCCTGCACGCAGTCGGGACAGACGTTCACGTGCGTCATGGGCAACTTCGGCTACTTCCCACCGCTCGCCGCGGGCGCGAGCCGGTCGATCGACTTCACCGTGACCCCGAGGAACCGGACGAGCGGCACGATCAGCGCGTCGGTCACGACCACCTCGGCCGAACCCGCGCCCGACCCGACGAAGGATTCCGCGACCGCAACGATCCGCGTGGCGGCTGCGGCGTCCGCCGACCTCGCGGTCGCGGCGTACGGCGTCGTCGGCAACATCGTCGTCGGCACCGCGAACTTCGAGAGCATCGGCGTGACAAACCACGGTCCGTCGCTCGCACGCGACGTCCACATCGTCATGACCTATCCGAGCGGATGGAGCATCTCCCAGACGATTCCTCAGGCCGAATGCCCGGTCGCGCAGTTGACGGTCACATGCGCCATAGGTGACCTCCCACCCGGCACCAGCACCGCTTTCGTCAGCGCGACCGCGTCGCCGTCGACCGTCGGTGCCGGTCAGAAGGTGAACGTCACGGTCACCTCGTCGACACCTGATCCGGGAGGCCACCCGCACACGTCGTTCAGCTACAACGTCATCGACCAGCCGACGCTGAGTATCGTCTCGCTGCCCGGTTCGGTTCCGGAGGGTGCGGTCGCGCAGATCTGGCTGAACCTCTCCCTCCCGTCGTCGAAGACCGTGTCGGTGACCTGCACCACGGGCGGCGGAACGGCGACCGCCGGTGCGGACTACGTGCCGACAACTCAGACCGTCACGGTCGACCCTGGCTTCACCAGCGCGTATCTGGATGTCCCGACGCGCCAGGATTCGTTGGACGAAGCGGACGTGGAGTCGGTGCTCGTGGAGTGCGGCAAGGTCGTGAACGCGAAGCCGGCCAGACCCGATCCGCAGTTCGGCCTCCAATGGGCCACGTTCGGCATCATCGACGACGATCCGCTCCCGACCGTGGTGCCGGGCGCGGTGTCGCAACCGGAAGGTGCGGCCACCACCGTCTCGGTGCCGATCAGGCTGTCGGCCCCGAGCGGCCGCACGGTCACGGCACCGTGGCACACCGAGGACCAGACGGCGAAGGCCGGGAGCGACTACACCGCGACGTCGGGGACCGTGACGTTCGCCCCCGGCGAGACGACCAAGTACGTGACCGTGACGGTCCTGAACGACTCGGTGAGCGAGCCCGACGAAGGGTTCCTCATCCGCTTCACCGGCGCGACGAACGCGAAGCTCGGCGGCTTCTACGGCGTCGGCCTCGTCGAAATCCTCAACGACGATTAGCTGAGCGCCTCGTGGGCCCTGCTATCCGCTCAGCATGATCTCGGCGTGCGCGCGGTAGCGGTGGCCGGAAGATCCGGACACGCTCTCGAAGAGCGTGATGCGGTCGGCGGTCCAGCGGGGACCGATCGGCGCCCGGCCGGCCGCAGCGGCAGCGGCGCGCAGGTCGGTGCCCCGCGCGAGTCGAGCCAGCGTCAGGTGCGGGTGGTATTCACGCGTGTCGGGCTCAGGGACGACCGGAAGCATCGCCTCCTTCACCGCCGCTGCAAGCGCCGACAGGTCACGCGCGCCCTCGCGGACCCCTACCCACACGACCGTGCCGCGCTTCTCGGTGGGGAACCCGCCCACACCGCCGAGTCGCGCCGCCGCGGCACCACCGCGAACGGTTGCCAACGCCGAAGCCGCCGCATCGAGGTCGACGCCGTTGCCGAGGAACTGCAGCGTGAGGTGCCACTGCTCGCGTGTCGTCCAGCGCGGGCCGAGCAACCGAGGTAGCGAGAGCTCCGCGGGCCGGTGCGCGGCGCGCCACGACACCTTCCCCACCGCGTCGAGCACGGCGCGCGGCGGCACGACCGCCACGAACGCGCGCGACACCGGACTCAGGCCAGCGCGTCGAGCCGTTGGCGGACGAGGTTGAGCAGCGAGATCGTCGCGAACTGGCGGATCCGCTCACGGTCGCCCGGCAACCGGATCGTCAATGCGAACGGCTCGTGACCCGGGAGTGCGATCCCGAAACACACCGTGCCCACTGCCTGATTGTCCTGCTCGGTCGGACCGGCGACTCCGGTCACCGCGATCCCGACGTCGGCTTCGAGCACCCGTTGCGCGCCCACCGCCATCTGCACCGCGGACTCTTCGCTCACCACGAGCTCCGCGGTCACTCCGAGCACCGAGCGCTTCACGTCGGACGCGTACGCGCCGATCGTGCCGCGGAACGTGTCGCTTGCTCCCGGGACGTTCGCGATCCGCGCGCCGATGAGCCCGCCGGTCACCGACTCCGCGACGCCGAGCGTCCACCCGCGGCCGCGCAGGCTCGCGAGCACCGCGTACTCCATCGTCTCGTCGTCGACGCCGAACACGAGGTCACCGAGGATCTTGCGCAGCTCGGCTTCTTCCGTCTCCACCATCCGGCGCGCTTCGGCCTCGGTCGCGGCCTTGGCGGTCACGCGCACGACGAGGCCTTCGATTCCGCGCGCGAGGAACGCGATGGTCGGGTTCGTCTGCGCGTCGACTCGGTGGGCGATCATCTCCGCGAGGCCCGACTCGGAAGCCCCCCACGTCTTGAGCGAGCGCGACACGATCGCGGAGTGCTCCCCCGAGCGGGCCAAAAGATCGGGGATCACGTGCTCGCTGATCATGAGCTGCATCTCGTACGGCACACCCGGCACCGCGTAGACGATCTTGTCACCGATGGGACAGCTGAGCCCCGATGCCGTTCCGATCGGGTTGGGGATCGGCTCACCACCTTCGGGCACGTCGGCCTGACGCAGGTTGTTCTGCGGCATGTCGCGCGCCCGGCTCGAGAACATCGCCGCGATGAGCTCGACGAGATCGTCACGGCGGCGGAGCGGCACACCCATCAACTCGGCGATCGCATCGCGGGTGAGATCGTCCTGGGTCGGGCCGAGACCACCGCACACGATCACCGCGTCGGCGCGGTCGAGCAGATCGGTCAACGCGGCAACGATGCGCGTCTGGTTGTCGCCGATCGCGCGGTGTTCGTAGGAGTCGATTCCCGACGCCGCGAGCTGCTCGCCGATCCATGCACTGTTCGTATCGACGATCTGTCCGAGCAAGAGCTCGGTTCCGATCGCCAGGACCTCGCAACGCATCTAGGGCGTGATCCCTTCTGCGTTCGTCGTGTCGCGCTGCCAGTCACGCCATCCGTGATGCACGATGTCGCCGGCCGACACGACGGTGAGCGCGACCACGAGGCCGAGCACGACGTTCTGCAGACCCTTGTCGTGCGCGGTCCACGGCAGGAGCACCGCACCGATCGCGAGGTACTGGAAGAACGCCTTGTACTTACCAAGTGGTCGCGCCGGCAGCGAGATCCCGCGTCGCCCGGCGAGCGCGCGGTACGTAGATACGAAGACTTCGCGTGCGGCGATCACGACCACCGGCCACCACGCGATGTTGCCGCGGTGCGCGAGCACGGCGAATCCGCCGAGCACGAGCAGCTTGTCGGCGACGGGGTCGAGGAACGCACCCGACCGAGTCGCACCGTCACGACGCGCGAGGAAGCCGTCGAGGCTGTCGGTCGACGTGATGATGAACCAGAGTGTGACGGCGGTCCACGACGCCCCGTGCCGCGAGATGAGCACCAACGTCGGGATGCCGACGAGCATGCGGCCGAGCGTGAGGAAGTTCGCCGGCGTCGCGAGCGCGGTCTGATCGAAGCGCCGTGCACGCGAGGCGGACAGCGACGCGCCCATCACGCGGTTCCTGTGCCCACGGTCGCTGCGGCTGCGCCGGCGCGCACGGGGCCGATCGCCTCCGCTTCGAGGTCCGGCCCTTCCCATCCGGTGACGACCGCGCGCACGATCGCACCCGGACGCGCCCAGCCGTCGCCCGACAAGCGGACGACACCGTCGATCTCAGGCGCTTCGCGATACGTGCGGCCGACCGGTTCGCCGTCTTCGAGACCGTCGACGAGCACTTCGATCGTCTCGTCGACCAGCGCGGCGCGCCCCGACTCCGTGAGCGGCTCCTGGATCTCTGCGAGCTCGCGCAACCGCTCCGTGACGAGCGCGGCCTCCGGCGCGCCGGGCAGCGACTCGGCCGCGGTGCCTTCCTCACGCGAAAACGCAAAGAAACCGGCCCAATCGAGGCGCGCGGCCGCGAGGAACGAGAGCAACTCGTCGTGGTGGCGCTCGGTCTCGCCGGGAAAGCCCACGATGAACGACGAGCGGAACGCGGCAGCCGGCTCGTCGGCGCGAATCCGGTCGAGGATCTTCAGGAAGCGGTCGCCGTCGCCCCAGCGCTTCATCGCGCGCAGCAGTGGCGCCGACGCGTGCTGCAGCGACAGGTCGAAATAGGGCACGACCGTCGGCAGCTCGAGCATCGTCGAGACCAGCGGGTCGTGCACCTCCGACGGGTAGAGGTAGAGCAGCCGAACGCGCGAGAGACCGTGCGCGCCGAGCACGTCGAGACGGCGCAGCAACGGGGCCAGCGAACCGGGCTCGTCGGCGTCGCGTCCGTACCACGCAAGGTCTTGGGCGACGAGCACGACCTCGGCGACACCGTGCTCGACGAGATCACGAACCTCGGCCTCGATCGCCTCCGGACGACGCGACCGCTGCTTGCCGCGGAACGACGGGATCGCGCAGAACGCGCACGCGCGATCGCAGCCTTCGGCAATCTTGACGTAAGCCCACGGTGTGTCGGGCGCGGCGCGCGGCAGCTCGAGCAGATCGCGCACTCCGGTGGGAGCGGTGCGGAAACGGACCGGCGTCGACGCGTTGGCGAGACCGACCGCGGCCGCGATCGACGACTCCCCCGCGAAGCCGACGACGGCGTCGAGCTCGGGCAGCGCGTCGGCGAGCTCGGTGCCCGAACGCTCGGCGAGGCAACCGGTCGCGACCAATTGCGCTCCCGGCTTGCGGGCCGACGCGAGCGCGAGGATCGTCTCAATCGACTCTTCGCGCGCCGCCTCGATGAACGCGCACGTGTTCACGACGACGAGATCGGCGTCGCCCGGCCCGTCGGCGCGCACCAGCCCGTCGGCGAGCAACGTCCCGACGATCTTGTCGGAGTCGACCACGTTCTTGGGGCAGCCGAGGGTCTCGACGAAGAATCGGCGCGCCGCAGCCGGGCGGGAGGCGTTGGACACCGGGCCATCGTACCGGGGACCCTCCGTAAACTCCTCGGACAGTGCGCAACGACGATCCTTCGAACGAGACGGACGATCCCGAGGACGCGGTGCTCGTCGAGCTCGGGCGCTGGCCGCGACTCGAAGCGCAGGTCCTGCGCCACCGGCTGGAGACGGTCGACATCCCGGTGATGGTCCGCTGGTCGGGAGACGGCGCGCGGGCCGGCGGGACGCTCCTGGTGCCCAGCACCCAGGCCGAGTTTGCCCGTGCGGTCGTCACCGAGCTCGACGTCGACGACGAGGTCCCCGACACCTCCCCGATCGCGTACATCGCCCGCGTCGAGGAGCACCTGGCCGCGGTCGCCGGGCTGCTCGAGGAGCTCCGGACGCGGGTCGACGACGGTGGGGACGGCGCTCATATGGCGTGAACCGGACATACGGTCTATGGTCAGTGTCAGACAATCTGAGACAACTTCAGACCTTCTGACACTGAGAGGCCCACGATGTCGGTTCCCCGTCCACTTCTCCTCACGATCCTGTCGGCTGCCACCACGTTGGGGCTGCTCACCCTCGGCGCTCCTTCCGTGGCCTCTGCCGCGGTCGCCCCGAACGCGGCGTCGATCACCGCTCGATCCGCGTACGGTCCGGTTCCGGCGAAGGGCGCATCTCCCACCGCGGTCAGCCCGAGCGGCTGCATCCAGACCGCCGACTACCCGCACAAGTCGAGCCACGTTCCCGGGACGATGAACGGCGTCGTGCGCACCGTGTGCCGCGTCTACGTCCCCAAGATCTCGGAGACGGCACAGATGTGGGAGTCGCGCTGGTGGGGCTGGGACCGCATTGGAATCAAGGGCAGCGTCAGCCAGATCGACGCGAAGGCGATGTCGGCGAACGCGTCCGACAAATGCCGGAACAACACCGTGCGCATCACCGGAAGTGGATCGGTGCTCGACGTCGACGGTCGCACCTACTACGCGTCGACCGAGAGCATCCACGTCAAGAACCCGTGTCACCTCTGATGGCAGGCCGCGTGCATCTCACTGCAGCCGCGATCGCGATCGTCATCGCCGCGACCGCATGCGGACAGTCCCAACCGACGACTGCCGCGTACACCCGGCCGTCACCGACTCGTTCGTCGGCTCCCACCACGGCGAAGGCTCCAACGTCGCTCGTCCTCGAGACCGGGTCGCCGCCGCGCCCACCGTCAGCCGCGTTCGTCGTGCACTCGGGTGCGCACGACATCGTCGTCAACGGGCTGGCCTTGGTCACCGGCAAGTGGATCAGCGACAGGAGCCTGGCGCAGCAAACTGTGCACAGCACGATTCGGTGGCCACGCGCGACGACCATCAGCGGCGGCGACAACCCGACGATCGAGTTCCACACGCCGTACGTTCCCGACTTCGTCCTCGTCAGGGCGTATGCGAGCCTCGACGAGGTAAACCAGGTCCCGGCGGGCTATCCGACCGCAACGTTTCGTTGCACCCAATTCACCGCACCGCGGTGCAAGGTCGTGGCGTCGACGTCAGGCATCCGCATACTCGGACTCGACCAAACCATCTATTTCAGCACGTACATCGTGGTGTACTCCGAGTGGCACCTGCCGACGAAAGCACCCGGGAGTGGCGTGTACGCGCCGGGCTCACTACCGGCGAGCTGGCTCTTCCGAGTTGTCCACACGCACGCGACGGGACCATGAACACGACCTTCGACATCACTTCCACACCCGTCGGCACCCGCATGCTCGACGACCTCGTCGGCGACGGATTCGCGCGCGACCGATCCGTCGACGATTGTTCCGAAGCGCGGCTCTACGAGTTCGTGACGCGCGCCGCCGTCGAGGTGTCATCGGAGAAGTGGTCGGCTGCCCCCGGGCGGTTCACGCCGTGGGAAAAGCGCGTCTCGGAGGCCGAAGGCGGGCGACTCGCGCGCGCCGTCGTCGCGTGTGCGGCGGCCGACTGGTGGTCGGACTGGTTCGGCGCGCGTCCGCAGGTCTGGATCGGTCGCGAGTTCTCGGCTCCGGCCGACGACATCGTGTGGCCCGGCCTTGCCGGCAAGCCTCCGAGCGCGATCTGGACCTCGTCGGCCGTCGCCGGGCTGCCGAGTGCGTGGTGGCCGGTGCTGAGGGAGGGTGCGGACTCCGCGCCACCCGATGGACCGCAGGCGATCTGGCGGCTCACGGCGCACCCGGAGGCACGCGTCTACGAGATCCGCACACCCGCCGATTGGCGCTGGTTGTGTGAGGCCTTTCCCGGCCCGGCCGTCGACGGCTGGGTCACGCCGGGCTGGGAAACGGCCACCGATCTCTTCGACGGCATCCACCTGACCGTGGAAGGTCTCATCCGCTGCCAAGGAGTCGAGGTCGAAACCGAGCACGGCGTCGCGAAGCTCGACCACTGGGATGCGGAGTCGACCGCGTGGCTGCACTGGTCGGTCGTCGACCTCGAACGAATCGGAACCGTTTCGTCCGACCGCTCGACCCCAGCGCGGGTCACCCCCGGCCGCGCATCTCCTCGAGCTCTTCGGCGGTCATGAGCACGGCGCGCGCCTTCGAACCTTCCGATTCGCCGACCACGCCTCTGCGCTCGAGCAGGTCCATGATGCGCCCGGCGCGTGCGAAGCCGACGCGCAGTTTGCGCTGCAGCATGCTGGTCGAGCCGAGACCGCTGTGCACCACGAGCTCCATCGCCTCGTCGAGCAGCTCGTCGCCCTCGTCCTCGACCGTGTCGGCGCGGCTCCCGCTGGGCGCGTCATCGCCGGCGACCCCTTCGACGTACTGCGTCTCCGCCGTCTGCCGGCGCCAGAACGCAACGACCTTGCGCACGCACTCCTCGTCGACCCACGAGCCCTGGATGCGCTCGGTTCGGCTCGACGACGCCGCCAGCAGGAGCATGTCGCCCTTGCCGACGAGCTTCTCGGCGCCGGGCTGATCGAGGATGACACGGGAGTCGGCGAGGCTGCTCACCGCGAACGCGAGCCGGCTCGGGATGTTGGCCTTGATGACACCGGTGATGACGTCGACCGACGGCCGCTGCGTCGCGATCACGAGGTGGATGCCGACGGCCCGTGCCATCTGCGCGATGCGGCAGATGCTCTGCTCGACGTCGCGCGCCGCGACCATCATCAGGTCGTTGAGCTCGTCGATGACGATCACGATGAACGGCAGGCGCTCGTAGGTCTTGTCGTCGGCTTCGTGGTCGTCTTCGGTCGGCAGGTCGCCCCGGTCGAACATCGCGTTGTAGCCCGTGATGTCGCGCACCCCGACCTCGGCGCACAGCTCCAGCCGCATCTCCATCTCGCGCGTCGCCCACTCGAGCGCGTTGGCGGCCTTCTTCGGATTGATCACGACCTCGGTGAGCAGGTGCGGCAAGCCGTTGTATTGACCGAGCTCGACCCGCTTCGGGTCGACGAGGATGAGGCGCACCTGATCGGGCGTCGCGCGCATGAGAATCGACGTGACGATGCTGTTGATGCAGCTCGACTTTCCGGCACCGGTCGCGCCGGCGATCAGCACGTGCGGGAACGTCGCGAGGTTGGCGAGCACTGACTTGCCCGCGATGTCGCGGCCCATGCCGACCTCGAGCGGGTGGACGGCGCGCTTGGCCTCGTCGGTCGCGAGGATGTCGCCCAGGGTGACGATCGGTCGCAACCGGTTCGGCACCTCGACACCGATCGCGCTGCGGCCGGGGATGGGCGCCAGGATGCGCACGTCCTGGCTCGCCATCGCGTACGCGATCTCCTTGCTCAGGCCGGTGACCTTGTTGACCTTCACACCGGGGGCAAGCTCGAGCTCGTAGCGGGTGACGGTGGGCCCGACGGTCGCGCCGATGAGGCGCGCGTCGACCCCGAACTCGTGCATCGTGGCTTCGAGGATCTCGCCGCCGGCGTCGACGAGGCGCCGGTCGATCTGCTTGCCGCTCCCCCGCTTGAGCATGCTGGCGGGCGGCAGCTTCCAGGTGGGGCGCACCTTGCGCTCCTCGACGACGAGGTCGATGCCGTCCTCGTCCTCCTCTTCCTCGTCTTCTTCTTCGTACTCCTCTTCCTCTTCTTCCTCTTCCTCGTACTCGCCCTCTTCGTCGAGCTCGTACTCCTCTTCTTCTTCTTCCTCTTCTTCTTCTTCCTCCTCCTCCTCCTCTTCGGCGTCGTAGTCGTCGAACACCGACTGGTCGAAGAAGGCAGGACGACGGTTGGCGGCCGACTGGACGAACGGCGGCGCGTCTTCGGTCAGATCGATGACGTCTTCGTCGTTCTCTGCGTCGTTCTCCTCGTCGGTGCGCGACGACGTGGTGAGCTCGAAGAGCTGCCCGATCGACGTGGCGACGAAACGGGCCGCGGCGACGACACCGCGGATCGCGTCGCGCAACCCGATGTGGGCGACGAGCAGCACGCCGAACACGAACAACGCGCTCAGCACGATGCCGGCACCGAGCGATGCGATCGCGGCGGCCAGCGGTCCGGCAACGAGCGCGCCGAGCACGCCGCCGGCCTGGCGCAACTTCGTGAAGCTCTGGGAGTCGGGCAGGCCCGCGGCGAGGTCGAGGAGACCGACCGACGCGAACAGGACCGCGGTCACCCCGACGCCGACCCGTAGCCCCCGCCGTTCGACCTCTTCTTCCTCTTCCTCTTCCTCGTCGTCGCCGGCCGACGGTCCGGCGACCAGCGCAACGGCACCACCGATGAGCGCGAAGGGAAGGAGGAAGCGACCTTTGCCGAGCACCGCGCCGGCGGAGGCGTCGAGCGCCCGGCCGAACGGCCCCGCGAAGTGGACACACACGGCGAGTCCCGTGAGGATGCCGGCCACCGCCAACGCGACGGCCGCGGCGTCGGTGGCGTGGGCTTCGAGCTGGGTGCGGAGCTGCTCGCGCAGTGCCGCGAAGCGGGGTTCCTTCCGCGGCCGGCGGGGAGCCGGGCGGCCTCGGGATGAGGACGGGCGGGACCGACCGGCCGGCGGGCGGCGGCTCGGCGCCGGCCGACGGGTCGTCGTGGTCGCCATCCGAGCACCGTAACACCGGCCACACTGACCACACGGCACTTGTTTGCTCACAGCGCCGGGCCAGGCCCGGCCCCCGGGTCCGGCCCGGGAACACGCTTACAGCGCGGGCACGTAGCCGCCGTCGACCGGATACACCTGGCCGGTGATCCACGAGGCGGCGTCGCTGCAGAGCAGGGTCACCAGCGCGGTCGGATCGCCGGGTTGTCCCACCCTCGGCACGAGGTAGGGCCGGGCCAGGCGCTGCTCGAGCGCGGGATCGGCCTCGACGGCGGCGGCGAGCGGTCCCGTCTTCATCGCGCCGAGGGCCACGCAGTTCACGGTGACCCCGGCCGCGCCGACCTCGGCCGCCAACCCCCGACTGAAGCCCATGGCCCCGGCCTTCGCGGAGCCGTAGATGACCTGCATGCGCTCGCCGCGCCGACCGGCGTCGGAGACGATCGTCACGATCCGTCCCCAGCCCTGCTCCACCATGTCGCCCACGTACGCGCGGGTCACGTGCAGGACCGCGCCGAGGTTGAGGCGCATGTCGCCTTCCCAGTCTTCGGGATTGCTGTCGACGAACTTCTTCAGCGCGAAGCCGCTCGTCGGGATGCCGGCGTTGTTGACCAGGATGTCGACCGGCCCGGTGTCCTCGCGCATGCGCACGACCTTCGTCGGGCTGGTGACGTCGGCTTTCACCGGGCGCGCGTCACCAGGCCCGCTGACACTCTCGGCCACCGCGCGGGCGCGGTCCTCGAAGATGTCGTTCACCCACACCGTCGCGCCCGCGCGCACGAAGGCCGCGACGATCTCGGCGCCGACACCGTTGCCGCCGCCGGTGATGAGCGCGGTGCGCCCACTCAGATCGATCGTGTACTCGGAGGTCAACGCGTCAGGCCTCCATCACCACCGGGATGACAATGGGCCTTCGACGCGTGCGGTCGGCAATGAAGCGTCCGAGCGACTTGCGCGCGTGCCGGCGAACCGTCTCGAAGTCGGTCGGGCCCTCGCTCACCGCGCCTTCGAGCGCGGCGAGCACGACCTGCCGTGCCTCTTCGAGCAGCTCCTCGGCTTCGGGCGCGTACACCCAGCCGCGGGTCACGATCTCGGGACCGTTCAACACCGCTCCGGTCTGCGCGTCGACCGTCACAATCACGACGACGACCCCTTCTTCCGACAGCGCGCGCCGGTCGCGCAGCACGCCATGACCGACATCGCCCACGATGCCGTCGACGTAGGTGTACCCGGCAGGCACCGCGCGCCGCTCGACGTCGAGCCCGGCCGGGCCGAGCGTGACGACGTCGCCGTCCTCGCAGATGAGCACGCGTTCCGCGGCAACACCGACGGCGCGCGCGAGGCGGGCGTGGTGCACGAGGTGCCGATATTCACCGTGGATCGGTACGAACCACTCGGGCGAGAGCAGGCTCAGCACGAACTTCAGCTCTTCCTGAGACGCGTGACCCGACACGTGCACGCGCGCGTTGCCGTCGTGCACCACATCGGCACCGGCGCGGTGCAACGCGTCGATGACGCGCGACACGTTGGATTCGTTACCCGGGATCGCGTGCGCCGAGAGCACGACGACATCGTCGTCGGAGACCTTCACGTGCTTGTGCTCGTGCGCGGCCATGAGCGACAGCGCGCTCATCGGCTCACCCTGCGAGCCCGTACACACGATGCACACCTCACCCGGCGCGTAGCGGTTCGCTTCTTCGATGTCGATGATGGCGTGCGCGGGCACATCGAGGAGACCGAGCTCCCGGGCCATCGCGACGTTGTGCACCATCGAGCGTCCGAGGAACGCGATCTTGCGGCCACCCGCGATCGCGGCGCCGGTCACCTGCTCGATGCGGTGCAGGTGCGACGCGAAGCACGCGACGATCAGCCGCTTGTCGGCGTGCTCGCGCACGAGCGACCGCATGGCGTCGCCCACGGTCGACTCCGACGCGGTGAAGCCGGGCCGCTCCGCGTTCGTGGAGTCGGAGAGCAGCAAGCGAACGCCGCCGTTCATGCGCGCGATCTCACCGAGGAGCGCGAGGTTGGTGTGGCGGCCGTCGACCGGCGTGAGGTCGAGCTTGAAGTCGCCGGTGTGGATGATCGTGCCTGCGGGCGTGAAGAAAGCGGTCGCGAAACCGTGCGGCACGGAGTGTGTGACCGGAACGAACTGGCAGTCGAACGGGCCGATCTTGCGCCGCTCCCCGTCGTACACCGGCACGAGCGTGGCCCGGTCGATCAGGCCGGACTCCTCGATGCGGTTGCGGGCCATCGCGAGCGACAGTGCGGAGCCGTAGATCGTCAGTGGCAGCTCGCGCAGCAGGAACGCGAGCCCGCCCGCGTGGTCTTCGTGGGCATGGGTGAGGAAGACGCCCTCGACGCGATCTGCGTTCTCGCGCACGTAGGAGAAATCGGGGAGCACGAGGTCGACACCGGGCATGTTCTCGTCGGGGAACATGAGCCCGCAGTCGACGAGCAGGATGCGGTTCTCGACCTCGAGGCACAAGCAGTTGCGGCCGATCTCCCCCAGGCCACCGAGGAAGACAATACGGACGGCCGGGTCACTCATCGGCGTGACGCTACCGCGCATCGCCGTGAACACCGGTTGTCGGCTCGCCTCTGGGCGGGCCCGGATGGCCTCCGCGCAGCACGGCGCCACCGATCGCGGCCGCGAGCACCGACCCCACCAGCAGGCCGGCGGTCGCGGAGGCGGCGAGCGGTCCGTCGGGCAGAGCCGCGTGGACGATCAGGAGCGGAACCGTGAACCCGACGCCGGCGAGCGCGCCCATCCCGATGCGATCCCGCGTGCGCAGATGCATCGGGTCGCGCCCTGCGGAACCTCCCGGGCCGTGCCGCCGCGACACGATCCACGCGGTCCCCGCGATTCCCACCGGCTTGCCGACGACCCGGGCCAGCACGACCGCGACGAAGATCGTGAACGCGCCGCGCGAGAAGATCCTCGAGCCGGCGAGGGTGACGCCGACGTTGGCCAGCGCGAAGAGGGGCAGAACGACCGCGTTCACCCACGGCTCGAGCCCGTGCTCCCACGCGCGGACGCGGCGACGCGCGGCTCGACGACGAGCGGGATCTGACCCGCCCGCGGCCGGACCGACGAGGCCGATGACGACACCGACCACGCACGCCTCGACGCCGGCGTGCACGAGTGTCCACCATGCGAGCACCGCGAGCGCGGCCAACAGCACGGTCGAACGCACCCGCGCCGTGTGCACCGCGAACATCGCCGCGATGCACGCGACCGCGGCGACGAGGATCCAGATCCGCACATCGCGGCTGTAGAAGCAGACGAGTACCGCGATCGACGCGATGTCGTCGGCCACCGCGAGGGTGAGCAGGAAGACCCGCAACCGGACGGGCGCGTGGGTCGCGACGAGCGCGAGTGCGCCCACTGCGAACGCCACGTCGGTCGCCATCGGGATGCCCCAGCCGCGCGCGCCCACGCCTCCGTGCAGCACGGCCGCGTACACCAGCGCAGGCACGGCCATGCCGCCGAGCGCGGCCGCGACCGGGGCGGCCGCGTGCCGCCACGAGCGGAGCTCACCGCCGGCCGTCTCGCGCCGGATCTCGAGACCGACGACGACGAAGAACGCCACCATGAGTGCCTGATCGACCCAGTCCCGCGCCGAAAGGCGAAGACCGGGGACCGCGAACGAGTGCGACCAGAAGTTGCGGTAGGAGTCGGCCGCGACGTTTGCCCACCCGAGCGCGGCGACTGTCGCAACGGTGAGGGACACGCCAGCAGCGCGACTGTCACGGGTCGCGTCGATCAGGCGGAGCGCGCGTTCCTTGGTTCTTCCGGCCGGCCGGTCGTCCACGAGTTCTCCCGAGAGAGCGGGTTACCTCGCCGACCAGACTTCCCGGCACACCTGGCGTCGATTCTACGTGCCGCCGGCCACGACCGGGTCGAGCTCGGCGTCGATACAGCCATTCGTGTAGATGCCCAGCTTCTGATCGATGCGCCGTCCGCCGTCTTGATCGCGAAACCGCCCGCCGGCCTCGATGACGAGAATCACCCGCGGTGCGTGATCCCACGGTTCGCCGATCGCGTCGACCACCGCTTCGACGTTGCCTTCGACCAGACCGAGGATGTTGTCGATGTGCGGCTCGACCCACACGGTGTTCTGCCGCACCCGCGCGGTCAGCGGGTTCGGCTGCGCCCATACCGTGACGCGGCTCTGTGCGAGATCGGCGCGACTCGACACATGCAACCGCGTGCCTCCTGGTGACGAGTCGGAGTCGATCCGGTACGCGCCCCGGCCGCGCGCGGCCCACCAACGCGCTCCGAGCACCGGTCGCGTGATCACGCCGAGCACGATCTCGCCGTCGGACTCGAGCGCGATGTGGGTGCCCCAACCCGGATTGCCGGCGACGAAGTTCACGGTGCCGTCGATCGAGACTCGGCTGCGTTCGCGCCACGTCGACGAGTCTGCCCCGCGTGTCACCGGGATCGTCGCTCTCTGCGCCATTCGTTGGAGCATCAGTGCCGGTATAGGCCATTGAATGTCCAACAAACGATCAGCGCGCAGGCGCGGAACGGAACTATGCGGCGTCGCGGTCCTTGGCGACCTCGTCGAGCGCGAGGTACTCCTCACCGGTGTCGGCCCAGTCCTCGAACTGGATGACACCGAGCTCGGTGAAGCGCTCACGCAACCAGCCGTCGCCCGCGTCGAGGAGGCCCAGCTTCTTGCAGTTGGGCACGATCTTCGAGAAGAGCAGCGACTGGAAGACGGCACGATCGGGCGCCTGCATGACGAGCTTCGTCGCCATCTTCACGTCGACACCCATGCGGTCCCAGACCTCCTGCTGGAGGAACCGGTCGCGCATGCGCACCGCCGCCTCGAACGCGAACTCCTGACGCTCGCGGATCTCGGAGCCCGACAGCCCGGCGTAGTACTCCTTCAACGAAAGCACACCGAACGCAACGTGGCGGGCCTCGTCGCTCATGACGTAGCGCAGGAGCTTCTTGAGCAGCGGCTCAGTCGTCATCTGGTGCATGAAACCGAAGGCCGCGAGCGCGAGGCCTTCCACCATGATCTGCATGCCGAGGTAGGTCATGTCCCAACGCGAGTCGGAGATGATGTCGTCGAGCAGCATGCGCAGGTGCGCGTTGATCGGATAGTGGCCCGAGAGCTTCGTGTCGAGGTACTTCGCGAACACCTCGACGTGGCGGGCCTCGTCCATCACCTGGGTCGCGCCGTAGTACTTCGCGTCGATCCACGGAACGGTCTCGACGACGCGCGCGGTGCAGATGAGCGCACCCTGCTCACCGTGCATGAACTGCGACAGCGTCCAGTTCTGCGACTCGACACCGAACTCGATCCACTCCTTGTCGCCCCACTTCGCGAACGGCGTGTCGCTGAGGTCGAGCCCCGCGCCGAACATGCCGTCGGCGCCGGCCGCGGCGGTCGCGTTGGCGAGCACGACCTTCTCCTGGTCGACGTCGGTGTCCCACGGGAGATCGGTCTCACCGTTCCACTGAGACGTCTTCGCCTTCTCGTACAGCTTCACGAGCGCGGGCCGACTCCGCTCGTAGTCCCACGAGAAGATCGCCTCCGGATTCGAGCTCACCGCGTGGATGACCGCGTCGGCCTCGGTGTTCGTGATCGAGAGGATCGCCTCGATGTCGTTGATGTCTTCGCGGCCGATGAGGTCGGTGAAGTCGGTCATGGGTACTACCCCCTGGAAGAGTTGGAGACGGTGGTGAGACCGGGGACGACGAAGTCGGCCACGAGCCTTCGAACGGAGATCGGGTCGGCGAGATCGACCGCGTCGGTCGGACTGCTGACATAGGTGAGGATCATGCGGGCGAGCCACTCGCCCGCGCGGTGCGAGTTCTCGGTTCCGACGAACCGCTCGAGCGACGGCGCGACGACCTGGGCGCCGGCGCGCAGGACACGGTCGGCGCCGTCGAACGCGAGGTGCGGCAGCAGGATCTCGGGCTCGGCCGTCATGATGAAGTTGAGCGCGGGTTGCGCGGCGAGCCACGCGGCCGCGGTGACGACGATCGCGACGACCGCGTCGGAGATCGACTCGGTGTCGGCGGACGCGACCTGGAGCGCGGCGGTGAGTGCCTTCGCTTCACGCGCGACGAGTGCTCCCATGACGGCGGGCTTGCCGGGGAAGTAGCGGTAGAGCGTCGCCCGGGAGCACCCGGCTTCGCGGGCGACGTCGTCGAGCGTGGTCTTGGAGACGCCGACTCTGGCGATGCAGGCGACGGCCCCATCGAGGATCCGCGCGGTGACCGGGTCGGGCGTGCTGACCAGCGGTTCCTGCTGCAACCTGCCCTCCTGGGCCCGCACGCCGGAACCCCAGGGTACCGGACTTTGAGACAGTAAGCCGTCCAGCGTCTTACCGTCAATGTGTCGTACGTCACAACGACCGCCGGTTCTGATGGGGCGAAACGACCGATTCGGGCGCGCCGGACCATCAGAACGGGAGAACGCAGAACCCGGAGAACGCAGAACCCGGAAAACGCAGAACCGGAGAACGCGCGACGATGCGGGCCGTGGAACACGCGGGGGGACGGCAGATCGACCGGCGGGCGGTGCTCCGGGCCGGCGCGTTGGCCGCGGCGGGGTTCGGCGGCGCCGGGCTCCTCGCGGCGTGCGGCGCCGACGCCAAGAGCACCGCGGCGCGGCGCACGCGCCCGAACCCCACCACGACGGCGGTCGCCGACCCGTCGAAGCCGTGGTGGCTGCGGGGCGACTTCGCGCCCGTGCCGAACGAGACCGAGACGGCCGATCTGCACGTCGAGGGAACGTTGCCGCGCGAGCTCGCGGGCTTGTACGTGCGCAACGGATCGAACCCGAAGCCCGGTTGGTCGCCGCACTGGTTCCTCGGTGACGGCATGGTGCACGGCGTCGTCATCGGTGACGGCAAGGCAACGTGGTACCGCAACCGTTACGTGCGCACGAGCCTGCTCGCGGCCGGCGGCGGGCTCACTGCAAAGGGTGCGCCCGGCGGCGCGTCCGGCTTGAGCAACGTGTCGGTGGTGCATCATGCCGGCAAGTTGCTCACCCTCGGCGAAGTCGGCTTTCCCTACGAGCTGCGCGCGAAGGATCTCTCGACCGTGGGCGCGTACGACTTCGGGGGACGCCTCAAAGGCAACATGACCGCGCATCCGAAGATCGATCCCGAGACCGGTCAGATGCACTTCTTCGGTTACAACTTCGCCGAGCCGTACCTCGTGTACCACGTCGCCGATCACACCGGCGCGCTCGTGTCGAGCCAGCCGGTCTCGGTGAAGGCCTCGACCATGATCCACGACTTCGCGATCACCGACCGCGACGTCGTGTTCTGGGAGATGCCCGTTCTGTTCGACATGAAGCTCGCCGTGCAGATGGTGAGCGAAGCGCGCTCGACGATCATGCCGTACGTGTGGACACCCAAGTACGGATCGCGTCTGGGTGTCATGCCGCTTGGCGGGCCCGCGTCGTCGATCCGCTGGGTCGAGATCGAGCCGTGTTACGTCTTCCACGGCATGAACGCGTGGCGCGAAGGCAACGATGTCGTGCTCGACGTGTGCCGTATGGACAAGGTTTTTCAGGGTCACAACGGCCTTGGCCCACCCTCGTACCTGCACCGGTGGCGCATCGATACGAGCGGACCGGCACTGACGTTCCACGACGAGGTGCGATCCGACCTCGCGGCCGATCTGCCGTCGATCGACCGCCGCTACGCGGGTCGCGCGTACCGGCACGGCTGGCGCGTCGAAGCACCGCCTGCAAACGACAACGTGGTGCTCACCGGCGCGGTGCACATCGACGCCAAGACCGGCACCGAGACCCGTTGGGATCCCGGTCCGCAGCACTCGTCGGGCGAATGGCTCTTCGTCGCGACCGGTCCCGACGAGGGTGAAGGTGTTGTCATGACGTATACCTACGACCAGGCGACGGCCACGTCCGCTCTGGTCGTGCTCGACGCGCGCGACGTCGGAGCCGGCCCGATGGCGCGCATCACGCTCCCCCAGCGCGTGCCGTACGGATTCCACGCGACGTGGGTGCCCGCGAACGAGGTGTGAGCGGAGCGACGCGGCGGAACCCTCAGGCCAAGATGCCGCCGAGGAGCTCGAGGCGGACGAGCGACCGCACCTGGTCGGGATCTTCGAGGTCGTAGCTCCCGGGCGCGCCGATGAGTGAGAGAACGGAGCGGGCGAGGTAGTCGGCGGCCGCATCGAGGTCGACGCCGGGGCGAAGGTGACCCGCGTCCTGCTCGCGAGTCAGGTACGGCCGCAGGAAGTCGGCGATGAACGGCAGCGTCTTCGTCGCTTCGGTGCTGAGCAGCCCGAGCAACCGCTCGGGCTCGGTGACGAGGATCTTCTGGAGCAGCTCGTGCTCGAGCAGCGAGCGGCGGGCGAAGACCAGGCCGTCCTCGAGGAGATGCGCGAGGTCGGAGGCCCCGGCCACGTGGTCGGCCAGGCGGATGAAGTAGCGGCCGATCTCCCAACCGACCGTCTCGCGCAGCAGCTCCTCGCGCCCGCCGGGGAAGTGCCGGTAGATCGTCGCCCGTGACACGCCCGACTCCTTGACCACGTCTTCCACGGTCGTCTTCGCGAGGCCGAACCGCGATACGCACGTGTACGTGGAGGTGAGCAGGCGTTGCCGAACCCCGAGCGGATCGCCGGGCTCGGAGGCGCTCCGCCGTTCGCTCACGGGTTCGGGGCTCGCGGGGCTAGAGCTCACGGCGCCATTCTGACCGGAGTTCCGAGGATCCGAAGTTTCGTAGGATCCAGCTGTGATCGCTTCCGACGACTGGATCGCCCGCGACGCGGCGGTCGTCTGGCACGGCTTCACGCAGATGGAGACGTACGCCGACAACCGTCCGGTGATCGTCGAGCGGGCCGAAGGCCACGAGCTCATCGACGTCGACGGCCGCCGCTACCTCGATGCCATCTCTTCGGTCTGGGTCACGACGCTCGGTCATCACCACCCCGAGCTCGACGCCGCCCTGCGCGTGCAGCTCGATCTCGTTGCCCACTCGACGATGCTCGGCAACGGCAACCGCGCGGTCATCGAGCTGGCCGAGGAGCTCGCGGCGGTCGTGCCGGTCGACGACCCGCACTTCCTGTTCGCTTCCGACGGCGCCGCGGCAGTCGAACAGGCGCTGAAGATCGCGTTCCAGTACTGGGCCAACATCGGCGTGACCGGTCGCACCCGGTACCTCGCGTTCGGCGGCGCGTACCACGGCGACACGATCGGTTCACTCTCGCTCGGCGCCGGCGGCTTCGGCACCGACCTCTACGACCCACTGCGCTTTCCGGTGCTCCGGGCGCCCGCGTTCGACGAACCCGGTTGCTTCGACGCGGCCGTCGCGTTGATCGCGCGTCACGCCTCGGAGCTCGCGGCCGTGGTGGTGGAACCGCTCGTGCAGGGCGCGGCGGGCATGCTCATCGCCGACCCCGCGGACCTGCGCAAGCTCGGCGACGCGTGCGCTGCACACGATGTGCTGCTGATCTGCGACGAGGTTGCGACCGGGTTCGGACGCACCGGCACGTTGTTCGCGTCGGAGCAGTGCGCGCTGCGGCCCGACCTGCTCTGCATCGCGAAGGGCATCACCGGCGGCTACCTGCCGATGTCGGCGACCGTCGCGAACCGGCGCGTGTACGAGGCGTTCCTCGGCGCCGACCTCGGACCGCGCACCTTCTACCACGGTCATTCGTACAGCGGGAACGCACTCGCGGCCGCCGTCGCGCGTCGCCACCTGCGTCTCATCACCGAGGGCGACGTGCTCGCCAACGTGCGGGCGCGCTCCGCGCAGCTCCGCGGCCTGCTCGACGACCGCCTCGGTGCGCATCCCGGCGTCGGCGCGATCCGCGTGTGCGGGCTGATGGGTGGCGTCGAGCTCGCGCCTCCCGCTCCCGATCTGCGTTGGGGCCGACGCGTCACCGCCGCGACCGTCGAGCGCGGGGTGCTCGTGCGGCCGATCGGCGACGTCATCACGCTGGTTCCTCCGCTCACGATCACCGAACCCGAGATCGTGCGCATCGTCGACGCGCTCGGCGCCGCCATCGACGAGGTGTGCACCGCGTGAGGCGCCAGGCGCAGACCGGAGGCGGGGGCATGCCGGAGGTCGGAGCCGCATGAGCCGCCAGGCGCAGACCGGAGGCGGGGGCATGCCGGAGGTCGGAGCCGCATGAGCCGCCAGGCGCAGACCGGAGGCGGGGGCATGCCGGAGGTCGGAGCCGCATGAG